>NZ_JBAWSW010000090.1:0-565 GCF_037104745.1 Bacillus sp. FJAT-53060 | reverse complement strand
CGTCTACTGCGACTGCATTTGGTTTTCCGACTTTCTCTGTCACCTTTGATACGATTGAATCCAACATACGACTGTCATGAACATTGCCACCTGTGACGAGTGACCCTAATATAAATCCTTTTGAATCGCAAGCTGTGTGAAATGAATAAGCAAATGATTTTTCACGTTCATCCTTAACATAATAGCCACTCTCTGGGTCAGTCGTACTGACCTTGATTTCTTTTTTCTCTTCTTTATTCTGTAGGGGTAACGGCTTTTTTCCATGTTCCTCACGATCAACATTGATCTCCTCATGAAGCTGATTTTGATAACTTCTCGTTTCCACTCGAACGATTTTCTTTTCATGTTTTTTCTTATTGGCGTTCGCTTTTACATGAGTTGAATCAATGAAGGCGATAGATGGGTCAACGAGTCCTTTTTTCATCGCTTCTCTTAAGATTCGATAAAAAATTTGTTCAAATAAATCTGTATCGTGGAAGCGTCTCACATAATTTTTACCGAAGGTAGAAAAGTGCGGAATTTTCTCAGAAAACCCATACCCAATAAACCAACGATAAGCAACATT
>NZ_JBAWSW010000089.1:0-617 GCF_037104745.1 Bacillus sp. FJAT-53060 | reverse complement strand
CCCGTTCCCATACCGAACACGGAAGTTAAGCTCTTCAGCGCCGATGGTAGTTGGGGGTTTCCCCCTGTGAGAGTAGGATGCCGCCAAGCTTTATAAGGATCAGTTCCAGACGGAACTGGTCTTTTTTGTGTTTTAAGGAATAAAATCTAGAGGATCACTGAAAAAGAAATAAAGAGATAGAGTAGTAGATTGCAAATTCATAGAGGTGTATAACTAAATCTTATTATTTTAATAGATACAGATGACTATACCGTCAAAGGAAAGAGAATATAGAATGGAGTGACTAGACTGAGACTATCATTTGTTAAAAAAATAGGTGATTAAAATGAAATATTTTTTTAATATAGCCTTTACAAATAAGTAAAACCTGTATATAATAATCTTTGTCGGATCGAGAGATTCCTACATAGTGGAGGATTAGCTCAGCTGGGAGAGCATCTGCCTTACAAGCAGAGGGTCGGCGGTTCGAGCCCGTCATCCTCCATCATATTTTATTCTTACATAATGTTAGGATAAGATAAAGCCGGTGTAGCTCAACTGGTAGAGCAACTGACTTGTAATCAGTAGGTTGGGGGTTCAAGTCCTCTTGCCGGCACCACTTTTTTATGGTAAGATAG
>NZ_JBAWSW010000088.1:0-698 GCF_037104745.1 Bacillus sp. FJAT-53060 | reverse complement strand
ATTTGTTGCTTAAATTCTTTTGTAAACGTACGGCGTGTTCGTTTGGTCATAGTAGACGCTCCTTGTATAAGGTTTTAAACAAGTCTATCTGACCTTAATTTATATGTCTAACTCAGTGTAGCCGATTTATGTCATTTACATCGTTATTACCAATTCAATGAAATATGGATAGATCCACCTTCTTTATTCCCTTACTATTATAGTCATGCTCTTAAACTTAATAAGAATTGGAGCCGTAAAGAAACCCTTGACGGCCCCTATGAAATTCACACGTTTTAAAAAATATTAGGAATTAATTGAAGCTTTTGTAGAAGAAAACCTAGATCTTAAGGATTGTAGGTTAAATGCAAGCATAACTACTGTAACCCCTAGCATCATTAATGTTCCAATAATTACGACTACTTTTATTGAAATTAATTGAGCTGCGAAACCAAATAGAAATGTAATTCACAATAATCGTCACAAATACTCGGTATCAGCAATGTGCGACGTCCTACATCTCCCAAGAAGTACCTTCTATTATGAAGCAAAAACAGTCGAATCAAATGACGATGAACTGGAAGAAGTCATCCGAGACATCTTTTACGAAAACCGTCAAAACTATGGGACACGCAAAATCAAAATTGAACTTAGAAAGCGAGACTGGATTGTATCCATAAGAAAGATTGGCCGTATGATGAACAAGCTTGGCCTTGTTT
>NZ_JBAWSW010000087.1:0-705 GCF_037104745.1 Bacillus sp. FJAT-53060 | reverse complement strand
ATTCACAATAATCGTCACAAATACTCGGTATCAGCAATGTGCGACGTCCTACATCTCCCAAGAAGTACCTTCTATTATGAAGCAAAAACAGTCGAATCAAATGACGATGAACTGGAAGAAGTCATTCGAGACATCTTTTACGAAAACCGTCAAAACTATGGGACACGCAAAATCAAAATTGAACTTAGAAAGCGAGACTGGATTGTATCCATAAGAAAGATTGGCCGTATGATGAACAAGCTTGGCCTTGTTTCAAAATATACAATCGCTCAATTCAAACCTACGAAAAGCTCGTGCAATGAGTCTGAGCAGACGAACGAATTGAACCGAGAATTCCATCAGGATCAAGAGTTGAAAGTCGTGGTTAGTGATTTGACGTATGTCCGTGTGGGTCAAAAATGGCACTACATCTGTGTTTTTGTGGATCTCTTTAATCGCGAAATAATTGGTTTCAGTGCTGGCCCGCGAAAGGATGCGAAGCTTGTCTATCGGGCTTTTTCTTCTATTAAAGGAAACCTGAATGATATTGAGTTATTTCACACAGACCGTGGCAATGAGTTTAAGAATAAATTGATGGATGAGGCCTTAAAAACCTTTCAAATCAAACGCTCCTTAAGCTTCAAAGGGTCACCTTATGATAATGCCGTCGCTGAAGCGATGTTTAAGGTTATTAAAACTGAATTTGTGAATCATGCCCATTTTGAA
>NZ_JBAWSW010000086.1:0-1070 GCF_037104745.1 Bacillus sp. FJAT-53060 | reverse complement strand
CTATCTTACCATAAAAAAGTGGTGCCGGCAAGAGGACTTGAACCCCCAACCTACTGATTACAAGTCAGTTGCTCTACCAGTTGAGCTACACCGGCTTTATCTTATCCTAACATTATGTAAGAATAAATATGATGGAGGATGACGGGCTCGAACCGCCGACCCTCTGCTTGTAAGGCAGATGCTCTCCCAGCTGAGCTAATCCTCCATATTATGTCTTTTCGAATGACTCTCGATCTGACAAATAGTATTATATACTGATAGGATATTGTTTGTAAAGACTTTTTTAAAATAAATTTTGAATTTATTTTAAAGTTGTTTTTTCATCTTTTCGTTAAGGCACCTAAAGAAGTTTACCACTTGTCTCATCATTTTAAAAGTCTTTTTTTCATTCTTTTATGATTTTGTTAAAATTGGCTCTAATGAGGATTTATCATTGAAAAAGACTCATCTATCAGAATGTAGTTTTCGTTTTTCAGCCAGTATATCTCCCGTACAGATATTTAATAAGTATCAACAACACAAACATCAAAACATTGGACGATCCCAGTTCATGCTCAATAAGAAAAAGCTAGTATTGTTCTTCAAATGCCCTATTAAAAGTTCAAACATCAATATTAGACGAATCTATACTCTTTGGAAACCTCAACCATCATTGTACCTTTATCATCGGAGCCTCTTAATCCTGCTTCTTTAGAAATTCTTTCTGTTCTTGAAGTAGATATAAAACTGATTTTTCCTAAAAACACAAAAAAGACCAGTTCCGTCTGGAACTGATCCTTATAAAAGCTTGGCGGCGTCCTACTCTCACAGGGGGAAACCCCCAACTACCATCGGCGCTGAAGAGCTTAACTTCCGTGTTCGGTATGGGAACGGGTGTGACCTCTTCGCTATCGCCACCAAACCTGATGGAGAGAATGTTCTCTCAAAACTAGATAACAACGTCCATGCTTCACATTAGAATATAGGTTAAGTCCTCGATCTATTAGTATCTGTCAGCTCCACGTGTCACCACGCTTCCACCTCAGACCTATCAACCTGATCATCTTTCAGGGATCTTACTTCCTTGCGGA
>NZ_JBAWSW010000085.1:0-1110 GCF_037104745.1 Bacillus sp. FJAT-53060 | reverse complement strand
TATTATCCCCTCTAAGTAGACAGTGTAAAAAGCCCAAGAACATATCTTGGCTGTTACACTATACTTGGAGGGGATTTTTTATGGCTAGAAAGGGACAACAATTTCAACACTATTCTAAAGAATTTAAGATGAAAGCTGTCAAAATGTACGAAGAAGGAAACAGAAGTTATCAGTCATTGTCTGAAGAATTAGGTATCAAAAGCTCCACTCAGTTAAAAAGTTGGGTCAGAAAATTTCGTGAGGGGCAATCTTTTGAAGATCAAAGAGGAAAACATACAAAGTCAGAAAATCCTTTTAACGGACGTCCCAAGTTCATGTTTAAAAGTGTGGAAGAAGAAAGAGATTATTTAAAGGCACAGGTAGAATACTTAAAAAAGCGTTATCCAAATCTACACGGAGAGGATGGATTTTAAAGAATGTGAGGTTTGAAGTTGTTCACGAATTAAAGAGTTTTTATCCGTTGACATGGCTCGTCTGCATCGCCAAAGTATCACGATCTGGGTACTATAAATGGCGTAAGAATCAAAAGATTCGAATGGAGCGACAACTGAAAGAACAAATCCTCAAAGAACACATCATGGCCATTCATCATTCAAGACCCTTCTATGGCTATCCTCGGGTGACAATCGCTTTAAAGAAAGAAGGATTTCGCATCAACCATAAGCGTGTCTACAGGTTGATGAAAGAGATGAACATCCAATCAATCATTCGAAAAAAACGGCGGTATTTCGGAAGACAAGCTTCAGTTGTCCATCCAAACAGATTAAACCGAAAATTTAAAGCCAATCAATACAATCAGCTATATGTGACTGATATTACCTATATCGCTTGCCAGCATCACTTTTATTATCTTTCAGCTATACAAGATCTATATAACAATGAAATCGTCGCATGGAAACTGTCAAAACGAAATGATCTTGAATTGGTCATGGAGACATTAGAGAACTTGACATCCCTGCGGGATGTCAAAGGAGCCCTACTTCATTCAGATCAAGGATTCCAATACACAACAAAAGCATATCAAAAGCGACTAGAAAACGTTGGTTTGAAGGGCAGTCATTCCCGAAGGGGAAACTGCCTAGATAATGCCTGTATCGAATCATTTTTCTC
>NZ_JBAWSW010000084.1:0-1228 GCF_037104745.1 Bacillus sp. FJAT-53060 | reverse complement strand
TCTTTATACGTGTGTGATTGTAGTAATCAATATATTGTTCAAGTTCTTGCTTGAAGTGTTCGATGTCCTCAAATTCTTTTAGGTATAGAAATTCAGACTTTAAGATACCGAAGAAGTTCTCGATAACTGCGTTATCGTAACAGTTACCTTTTCGGGACATACTCTGTGTAATGCCACGCTTTTTTAAGGCGTGTCTATATCGCTTCATTTGGTAATGCCACCCTTGATCAGAATGTATCATCGGTTTTTCCTCTTCATCTAAACGGTTGAATGCCTGATGAAGCATCGTT
Source organism: Bacillus sp. FJAT-53060 (assembly GCF_037104745.1). Lineage (NCBI taxonomy): Bacteria > Bacillati > Bacillota > Bacilli > Caryophanales > Bacillaceae > Bacillus > Bacillus sp. FJAT-53060. The sequence continues at coordinate 938 of NZ_JBAWSW010000084.1, read as the reverse complement.
GAGACGAGAGAATAAACAGGTCTTGAACCGATTGTATAGGTAATGATTTCACCATTAAATAGATCTAATATGGGCGAAAGATAGAGCTTCTGACCAAATAATTTGAACTCCGTCATATCTGTGACCCATTTCTCATTTGGCTTATCCGCTTGAAAATGACGAGCCAAAATATTAGGCACTATTTTGTTCACTGTGCCTCTGTATGAACGATATTTCTTCACGCGGACCATACATTTTAGCCCTAGGGCTTTCATGATGCGCTGGACTTTTTTGTGATTCACCTTTTGTCCTCGGTTGAATAGTTCATCACGAATCCGGCGATATCCATAACGTCCTTGATGTTCCTTATAAATGGTTTGAATCATCTTTTTCAGTTCGGCATCCTGATCAGGACGATCCAAATGCTTGATCAAGTAATAGTAGGTACTGCGCGGAATACATGCGAGCTTAAGAAGTGCTTTCACCGGATATTTATGCCTTAAATCATAGACTACTTGCGCTTTGTCTTGTTTGGTGATTGTTCCTTGTTTTGAACTAAGGCATTCAACTTTTTTAAATACTCATTTTCCATGCGCAAATGTTCTACTTCTGCCTGTAACGCTTCCATTGATCCTTTCGTTATTTCTTGTTTTCCAGTTTTCTTTTTCATAGACGGACGCCCCTTTTTCTTAGGTTGAAGGGCGTCTACTCCTTGAGTTTCCATGATGCGTTGCCAGTTCCAAAGCGTGGTATCAGATGGCAGATTAAAGAGTGCAGCTGTTTCCAGGATAGACGTCCCATGTTCATTCATATAGTCAAGTACGTCTAGTTTATATCGGACTGGATAATTTGTATATGACTTTGAAAAAGCTTTTTCGCCATGATATTGATACTTTCTGACCCAATATTGAAGTATACTTTTGTTCACGCCAATCTGTTTTGCAATTCTAAGCAAGCTC
>NZ_JBAWSW010000082.1:0-2337 GCF_037104745.1 Bacillus sp. FJAT-53060 | reverse complement strand
TCAAAAAGCTAGCAAACTGGACATGGAAAGGACCATGTCCAGCGTAAGACAACTGATAAATTTTATCAAAATAAGTGAAAACCCCACTTTTACTTGAAGTAAAGGTGGGGTTTGTCTACGGTCTGAAGCATGCAGCTCCCTACGGGGCTGCATGCTTCTTTTATAAAATTGGTTTTTGCTCTTTAATGACAAGAATCATCTCTAACGTTGAATCTTCAGGTCCTTGAACAGGGAGACCTATTTCGATATTTTTAAAGATATACGATATGTTTTCTTCTGTGATGATTTCACCTGGTATAAAAATCGGAATGCCTGGCGGGTACACCATGATAAACTCTGCAATAATGCGGCCAGCCGCTTCTTTAAATGGAATCACTTCCGTTATGGCGTAAAAAGCGTCACGAGGCGTCATGGCAAGTGATGGGATCTCAGGCAGTAAAACTTCCGTGACCGCTTGTTTGTTGCCTTCACGTGTAGAGGTTACTGCAATTTCTTTCATAGCCGTCACAAGCGTATCAATTGTCTCGTCAGAATCGCCAGGCGTCACGATACATAGAATGTTGTATAGGTCAGAGAGTTCCACTTCAATTCGGTGGCTTTCTCTGAGCCAATTTTCCACATCATGGCCATTTAGTCCAAGATCTTTAATCGAAATAATTAATTTCGTTGGATCGTAATCGTAAGTAGAAGCTGAGCCGAGTATCTCCTGACCAATACAGGTTATGCCGTCAATTTGATTCAAACGGCTTCTTGCTGATTCAGCTAAACGAATCGCTTCATCTGCGAGTGCCTTTCCTTCAGTGGCTAATCGTTTTCTAGCAACATCAAGTGATGCTAACAGCAAATAAGAAGTGGACGTTGTCGTCAGCATGCTCAAAATTGATTGTACACGATCCTTTGAAACAAGCCCTTCCTTCATATTTAAAATAGAGCTCTGGGTGAGGGAGCCGCCAAGTTTATGGACACTTGTTGCCGCCATATCAGCACCTGCTTGCATCGCAGACAGCGGAAGCTCATCGTGAAAATGAATATGTACACCATGTGCTTCATCAACAAGGACAGGCACATCAAATGAATGAGCAATCTCTACGATCGTTTTTAAATCAGCTGAAATGCCAAAATACGTAGGGTTAATTACAAGCAAACCCTTTGCATCTGGATGCTCGGTTAGCGCTTTTTTGGCTGACTCTGGTGTAATGCCGTGAGAAATGCCAAGCTCTTTGTCGATTTCTGGGTGGATAAAAACAGGAATTGCACCAGAGAATACAATAGCCGACATAATCGACTTATGAACGTTACGTGGAACAATAATTTTATCTCCTGGTCCGCATACGGTCATCACCATTGTCATGATCGCGCCGCTTGTTCCTTGGATGGAGAAAAACGTATGGTCAGCACCGAATGCTTCTGCTGCTAACTCTTGTGCTTCTTTTATCATCCCTCGAGGCGAATGTAAATCATCAAGAGGTTCTATATTAATGAGGTCAATGCTTAATGCATTGTCTCCAATGAATGCTCTAAATTCAGGATCCATTCCAGCTCCTTTCTTATGGCCTGGAATGTGAAATTGAACTGGATTGGTTGAAGCATGTTTTTTTAGTCCAGTAAATAAGGGTGTATCATGTTGTGACAATTGCATTCCCACCTTCATCGAAATACCTGCTCTTATTTTCCCAATAACAGCAGATTTCATTGCATAAAACAAAAGAATTATATTATGAACTGATCGGAATGTAAAGCATAAAATCGATCGGTTTCTGATAGATTAGATGCTATAATAAAAGTTCAAAAAGAAAAGTGAGGGACAGAAATGGAATATCAATATCCACTGGATGTCGACTGGACAACAGAGGAAAAAATGGCGGTCATTTCGTTTTTTCAGGCCGTTGAAAAAGCATATGAAAAAGGAATTGCCAAACAGGAAGTGTTAGATGCGTATAAACGATTTAAAGAGGTTGTGCCATCGAAAGCAGAGGAAAAGACGCATTGTGCGGCGTTTGAAAAAGGAAGCGGGTATTCTCCTTATCGCACAGTGACAAGCGCAAGAGAGGCAGTAGAAACAGCGATCATACGTATGTAAAAAAACGAGCCAATCTGAAGTGCACCCCAAATATTAGACACAGTCTAACATTTGGAGGTGCTTTTCTTTTGGCTAAATTTACAATTGAAGATAAAATCAAAGCGGTAAAACGATACCTCATTGACCGTGAGAGCTTGCTTAGAATTGCAAAACAGATTGGCGTGAACAAAAGTATACTTCAATATTGGGTCAGAAAGTATCAATATCATGGCGAAAAAGCTTTTTCAAAGTCATATACAAATTATCCAGTCCGATAT
>NZ_JBAWSW010000081.1:0-2382 GCF_037104745.1 Bacillus sp. FJAT-53060 | reverse complement strand
AATTCTTTAGAATAGTGTTGAAATTGTTGTCCCTTTCTAGCCATAAAAAATCCCCTCCAAGTATAGTGTAACAGCCAAGATATGTTCTTGGGCTTTTTACACTGTCTACTTAGAGGGGATAATATCAAAGTAGCGGACTTTTACTTTAGATAGAATGTACCTTTTTCACTCACAATCATAGACACAGGTATGTCATGCGTTTCAGCCGGCACATGCTCTATTTGCTGTACAGACAAGCAAAGAGCGAGCGTTACGCCGTGATAGTCAGCTAAGTATCGGTCATAATAGCCGCCCCCATATCCAATGCGGTAGCCTTTTTGATCAAAGCATACACCTGGCACTATCATTAAATCGATCGCCTGTTTATGTACATCTGCAGAGGTTTCAGGGTCTGGTTCTGTTAGTCCAAAATAGCTGGATTTCATTTTGGTGTGCGGCGTATATTCATAAAACGTCATATCTTTCGTATTAGGAAAACAGGTTGGCACACACACTGTTTTCCCCTCCTGCCACGCCTTTTTCATCAGAGGTCTTGTAGATACCTCTTTTGCTCTGGACATGGTCAGCGCAATCGTTTTCGCCTGTTTCCATGCTGTTAATTGAAACAGATGCTCATACAGTAAAGCCGTGTTACGCTCAAATTCTTCAGGGCTCATCTGATCCAGCTTTGCTAATATTTGAAGCCGCAGCTCTTTTTTCACACGGATCATCTCCCATCATAAAAAACAGCAGGAAAATTCCCTGCTGCTTACTTTGTTTCACGATGTAAAGTTTGTTTTTTATCACGTGAGCAATACTTTTTGAATTCAACGCGATCTGGATTGTTTCGCTTATTCTTTTTAGTAATATAGTTACGCTCACCGCATTCAGTGCAAGCTAGAGTAATATTTACGCGCATGTTTTTCCCTCCAAACTAAAATCAATTCACATTCAGACCTAACTATAATACCACTTCTAGCTTAGGAATGCTAGAATGTTTTTTTCATCAAATTTATTTTTCAAAGCATTCCCATCTCCCTTCTCCTCCTTGCACTGTCATTTGATGAATAATCGCTTACTCCCCTATAAAAACTCAACCTTTATCGTACTGTATACATGAGAACCTCTCTTCTATCCACAGTCTTATTTTATTTTGACAATGAGTGAGGTTTTCATACTCATTTCACCTGTAAAAAGAAAAATGATGAAAAAAAGGTGATTTTCTTCAGCAATTCCTTTTGAAACTAGCTTTTTTATGGTATAAAAAAGAAGGGTCGAAAACTGTCTGAAACAATTATGAAAGTCTTTTTTGACTTTCAGCATTAAAATATGAATAAAAGGTGATGAAACATGGAAATTGCAATTATCGGATTGCTTGTTATCAGTATTGTACTGATCGCATTCTCATATTTTCAAAGAGAACCGATTAAAGAAGTAGAGCAGGAACTTGAAACACTTCAACTATCTGCAATGCAAGAAATCTATAAACTGAAAAAGAAAATGAAGGTTCTTGAAGAAGAATTACTTGAAACAAATATCGTTGTCCGCAAACATTCAGAAATTGATCCATCAATTGCGAGACAAATCATTTCAAAACATCAAAATGGCATGTCTGCTGAGGCGATTGCACGCGCAGAGCATGTGTCTGTAAAAGATGTCAACATGATCATTAAAGACAACGAGAGGGTGCTTGTATGACAAAAAAAAGCATCCAAACCTTTGCAGCGGGTATGATTCTTGCAACTGGTGTTCTAGCCATCGTGTTTTTTCTCACTGGAAAAGATGAAGCAGCAGCTGATACAACAACAAAAGAAACCCTCGTAGCTAAAGTGACAGACACTGACGTGAAAAATTATTTAGACTCTAAAAAAGAAGTATCCATCAGCCGTGAAACGTATCAGCAGCTTCTTGATTATAAAGAAAAAGCGCTGAAGGCAAATGAAGACGGCGATTCTAAGAGCGACAAACAAACAACAGAAAATCCAAAGAGCAAATCTATAAAATTCGTAATCAAAAATGGCATGAGCACAAGTGATGTTTCAGACATGCTTGAAAAGGACGGAATCATTAACTCGTCTAAGGATTTTAATGATTACGTGATTGACGCAGGCTACCACAAAGAAATTCGTGCCGGCAAATTCAATTTAAAAACAGGTATGACGTTCAAACAAATCGTCAAAGTCTTAACAAAATAACAACAAAAACCCCCTGGCGGCACGGGACTGACCCCCGTTTTTGAGACAGGGATCAAAACACCTTTATACAGCCAATTGCCGATAGTTTATCGGTGATTGGTTGTTTAGTTTTGTTTGAATACGAATGTTGTTATAATAATAAATGTATTCTTTGACAGTGCGTTCTACGATGTTGGTCGTAGTTCGATCAATCCTGTTAAGATAGAAC
>NZ_JBAWSW010000080.1:0-2486 GCF_037104745.1 Bacillus sp. FJAT-53060 | reverse complement strand
AATTCTTTAGAATAGTGTTGAAATTGTTGTCCCTTTCTAGCCATAAAAAATCCCCTCCAAGTATAGTGTAACAGCCAAGATATGTTCTTGGGCTTTTTACACTGTCTACTTAGAGGGGATAATATCACCCTTCAGGAGGCCAGCGTCTTTTTTTGTTTCTTATATTTTTTGATAAAGCCGCTCAGGTAATGCTCTTTATTATAATCATTGAGGTCGATTTTCCACTGACCATCACCATTACGTTTCATTTTCACTTCATATTCAGTTGGGCTGGAGACTGGAGGAAGCTTCTCTGAATTCAGATGCGCACATATTCAAGCTTGTCTTATACAATTCTTCTTTAGAACGGATCTTGTCGTTGTAAAACTCATCTCTTTAATTGTGTAGCTTGTCTTTTAAGTTAGAAGCATCAATGCCTGTTACTTGAGCGATAACCTTAGGAAATAAAGAGCACCTGATAGTGACTTTCCTTTATTCAAAGAGCCAAGATCAAGACGATCTTTACTGCCGTAGAATTTTAAATCAGATACCTTGGCATCGTCCTGATAAAGGGTAAAATCAGAGTTATACAAGAGAAGGGCTTTGTCGAATGTTGATCAAATGTCCTTTGTATCGTTTATCTCTCCATAGCCCGATGACAAAACTTAATCATGCAAAGACAGCCAATGAGGAGCTTGATCGGATGAAATTCTTTTCCCTTGCCTGATCTTAGAAGCAGAATGATCATGATGATTTGGATGGTCATGAGAAAATTCCCCTTTTCGTTTTAGTGTATCTTCATTATACGTACCTTTTATTTTCGCAACGTCTTCATGCAGATTGATTTTCAGAGAGCAGAATACTTGAATTTTGAAAATGGTTCATGGGAAAATAAGGATGATTAAGCAGATAAGGGAGATGATCTTATGAAAAAGGTAACGCTTGGACGAACTGATTTACAGGTGAATCCGATTGGGCTTGGAACGAATGCAGTAGGTGGACATAATTTATTCCCGAATCTGAGTGAAGATGAAGGTCGGGAGCTTGTGGAAACAGCTCTTGATCAAGGTGTCAATTTCTTAGATTCTGCTTTTATTTATGGGCTGGGCCGTTCAGAAGAATTGATCGGTGAGATCGTAGCCAAAAGAGGCGGCAGAGAGAAGCTTGTCCTTGCGACGAAAGGGGCCCATAAAGAAGTAAACGGACAAATTGAACTCGATAATAGTCGTGATTTTTTAAGACAGCAGGTGGAAAATAGCCTGAAGCGACTGCAAACAGATTATATTGATTTGTACTATATGCATTTTCCAGACGGCCGCACGCCGTTGGATGAAGTAGCAGGCACATTAAAGGAATTGAAGGATGAGGGAAAAATCAGGGCAATTGGTGCATCAAACCTTGATTTTGAACAGCTTCAAGCCTTTAACCGTGATGGATACTTAGATGTACTTCAATCAGAGTATTCTCTGCTAAAACGTCAAGCAGAGCAGGATCTTCTCCCATACTGCGTGGAACATGGTATTTCCTTTATTCCTTATTTCCCTTTGGCGTCAGGTTTGTTGACTGGAAAATTTACAAAAGATGCGACATTTGATGATATTCGAGCAAATGACCCGCTTTTCCAAGGCGATGCTTTCCTTCAAAACCTCGAAAAAGTAGACAAGCTGAAGGCCATTGCACAATCAAAGAACGCAGAAACGGCAAACGTAGCACTGGCATGGCTATTAGCTCAGGACGGCATTGATGCGATTATTCCTGGTGCTAAGCGAGCGGAGCAAGTCTTGCAAAACCTAAAAACAAATGATGTTCAATTAACAGAAGAGGAAATCAAACAAAAATTAGGTTTGTGATTGTTCCAAAGATTAGTGACACTAATGATGACCCAATTATTGCGCCTATAACTGGTTTTATAATTCCATCTCCATGCATTATACTTAATATAAGAATCAAGAATATAACCAAAAAAGATATGATGTAATCTTTTTTTGCTAAAAAACAATTTTAATCAACTCCTTGTTGTTTAACGTATTGCAGTTTACTTCTATATTTTACCATTTTAAATTATTAACGTTATAATTCTTCTAGCTGTGCTTCTAATCGTTTTCGTTCTAACTCATAAAAAACTAGAAAAGAAGCTCGATCTCACAATATTGATATTAGTAGCCATCACACTATTTTTGGTGACCATTCAATGGGTATAGATAACGATTTTCTTGCTTTTTTGTGTGTATGTTGGAATGAAATATAGGAATCAATTGAAAAAAGGCTAAAGAAAAAGCCCCGGGAATGAAGTGACCCCCTTAAGTTAGACACGGTATTTATTAGACAGCTTTCGAGGCATGAGTTCGATATTGTATCGGACTCATGCCTTTTAGTTTCGTCTTTATACGTGTGTGATTGTAGTAATCAATATATTGTTCAAGTTCTTGCTTGAAGTGTTCGATGTCCTCAAATTCTTTTAGGTATAGAAATTCAGACTTTAAGATACCGAAGAAGTTCTCGATAAC
>NZ_JBAWSW010000079.1:0-2540 GCF_037104745.1 Bacillus sp. FJAT-53060 | reverse complement strand
AATTCTTTAGAATAGTGTTGAAATTGTTGTCCCTTTCTAGCCATAAAAAATCCCCTCCAAGTATAGTGTAACAGCCAAGATATGTTCTTGGGCTTTTTACACTGTCTACTTAGAGGGGATAATATCAACATGCCAGTCTTTTTTGTAAAGAAGAATAGGTAAAAAAGAGGATTGTAATTGACAAAGTTTCGGCTGTGGGCTTACACTATTTATAAAGATTATAATATAAGAATATTTGAAGAGAGGTGCATGATGAAATGGCTGCTCACGAACTAAAAGACGCTTTAGATGCTTTAAAAGAAAACGGTGTTCGAATTACTCCGCAGCGCCATGCCATCTTGGAGTTTCTCGTAAATTCTATGACTCACCCAACCGCGGACGATATATATAAAGCACTTGAAGGGAAATTTCCAAATATGAGTGTAGCAACGGTTTACAACAATTTACGAGTCTTCCGGGAATCTGGATTAGTAAAGGAATTAACGTATGGGGATTCCTCAAGCCGATTTGATTTTGCGACATCTGACCATTACCATGCGATTTGTGAGAACTGCGGAAAAATCGTTGACTTTCACTATCCTGGCCTTGATGAAGTAGAACAGCTTGCATCCCATGTGACGGGCTTTAAAGTCAGTCATCATCGCTTGGAGATCTATGGAACTTGTCAAGAATGCGCGAAAAAAGAAAATCATTAATGAAAAAGCTGACCAGTCGAATGGTCAGCTTATTTTCATGACTTTTTTCTATTGTATGATTCATCAAACTCTTTACCCTCTAATGTTGGATCGAGTGTAAGCGGCTCTCTGCAATGCATGCACATATCCACTCGTCCGAGCACCTTTGTCTCCTTCTCGCAGCTTGGACAAACGACTCGCACGGCCTTCGTAGAAAGCATGCCGATCCAAAAGTAAACGGCTGTACTTAATCCAACCGATAAGACGCCGAGCAGCATAAAGAAGGTCGACAGCCAGATCGATTCCTTGAAGAACACACCGATATACATGATTAGAAAACCAACAAAAACCAAGCTAAGTGCAAATGTTCTGATTTTATTAATCTTACTGGAGTATTTCGCCATTCCTAGTCCCCCTTATCTCCAATATAGCACATTTTACCTTTCCGTTTGAATTAGTTATAGAGTTTTGTGAATAAATTACGTATAATGATTCAATGATCTTTTTTTATGTATTGAAGGAATTTTGATTCTATGAGGAGAAATACATAGCATTAGAGAAGAACCTTACACCCGAGTATTGGAGGAATCACTATGGAAAATCTTCTCCGTCCTATTTATCAAGAGAGAGCAAGCCATCCAGATACATTAGCTGTGATCATAGTAGAAAGAAGACATAAAGTATCTTCAGAAACAGATAACTTTGATGCAGCACTTCTTGTCATTGTAAAGGAAGCAAAAGAGCCTTTATTTATCAAGCACTATGAATCCGATAACCAAACAGCTTCTTTAAATGTTGTCACAGATGATCAGTTGAAGGAATGGATTACCCTCGGTACCAACCGTCGAATCATTGATTGGATTCTGAATGGCAAAGTCCTCTTTGATCGAAATGAATATATTTTTAACTTGATTGATGAACTGAGTACATTCCCTTTTTCAAACCGCAAGCTTAAAATCGGTTTAGAATATGGCAAGCTCATTCGCAGATATATAGAAGGAAAAGCATTTTTTGAGTCAAATCAATTCCTTGATGCATATAATTCCATTGTGCATGCACTGCATCATTTGGCACGTATCGAAGTCATTGATAAAGGTTTCCACCCAGAAGTGACAGTTTGGAACCAAGTGCGACATATGAAGCCAGAAGTATATAAACTTTATTCAGAACTGATTGAAAGCCACGAAAGCCTGCATAAGCGTTTAGAACTGTTATTTTTAGCGAATGATTTTTTGATCCATTCAAAAGCAGAAATTGGCGCCGCTCATTTGCGTCATGTAATGGAGCAGCAGGATATTTGGCTTTTTGGAGAGCTTCTTGCACATCCTGACCTTAAGCATTTTACGCCTGATCTAAGCGTCATGATTGATTTCCTTGTGGAAAAAGGAATTATTCAAGTGAAGCCAATTGAGACAAAGGGACAAAAAATCTATCATCGAGGATATTTTGTGAAAAAAGATATTGACAACTGAATATCATAATGGTATATTATTATACGTCGCCAATGAGCAACTGAGTTGCATTTAAAGAAAAGCTGACAAAAAGAATTTAAAAAAACACTTGACGGACACAGTGCTCAAATGTTATATTAATAAAGTCGCCTCTGAGCGACAATGAGTATGATCTTTGAAAACTAAACAAGACAAAACGTACCTGTTAATTCGAGTTATTATAAAAAAATCCTATGATACTTCATAGGTAGTCAGTCAAACTGACGAAAAACAGAACTTCGGTTTTGTTTCTTTTTCGGAGAGTTTGATCCTGGCTCAGGACGAACGCTGGCGGCGTGCCTAATACATGCAAGTCGAGCGGACAGAAGGGAGCTTGCTCCCGGATGTAAGCGGCGGACGGGTGAGTAACACGTGG
>NZ_JBAWSW010000078.1:0-2822 GCF_037104745.1 Bacillus sp. FJAT-53060 | reverse complement strand
GCTTACTTTCGCTGCCATGAATCTCAAAAAGCTAGCAAACTGGACATGGAAAGGACCATGTCCAGCGTAAGACAACTGATAAATTTTATCAAAATAAGTGAAAACCCCACTTTTACTTGAAGTAAAGATGGGGTTTGTCTACGGTCTGAGACATTCTGTTATAGAATGTCTTTTCTTTTTTGATGAAAATGAAAATAAGCATAAAATACCTTTAAAATTGTGGCTCTTTTCATTAAAATGGTAAGTATTGAAAAATGAAAGTTAAAAGAAGGAATTACAATGAACCCAATAAAAAAGCTAATTGACCGGCTATCGGCTTTCCAGCTGATTGCCCTTTATTATTTTCTGGCTGTCACAGTCTCATTTATTCTTTTAAGTTTGCCAATCGCTCATCAAGAGGGGGTAAAGTGGACATTTATTGATGCCCTATTTACAGCTGTGAGTGCTGTAAGTGTCACAGGTCTGACCGTTGTCGATATTTCACAAACATTTAGCGTCACAGGTATGTGGATTCTTGCGTTTGTTCTGCAAATCGGTGGCATCGGAATTATGACCCTCGGCACCTTCGTATGGATCGTCATGAGGAAAAGAATCGGCATTAAAGAAAGAAAGCTTATCATGGCAGATCAAAACCAAAGCAATTTATCAGGAATCGTGAAACTAATGAAGCAGGTCTTATATTTAATTTTGCTCATTGAGTTTGTAGGCGGTCTGATTTTAAGTATGTATTTTCTCAAATATTACGATGTGCAAGGGGCTTTCTTACATGGTTTCTTTTCGAGTATTAGTGCAACAACCAATGGAGGCTTTGACATTACAGGCAATTCGTTGATCCCTTACAAAGGTGATTATTTCGTTCAATTTATTACGATACTGCTCATCATTTTTGGTGCGATCGGTTTCCCGGTGCTCGTTGAAGTAAAAGATTATTTATTCAATCAAGACCGAAAGTACACATCATTTTCGCTGTTTACAAAAATCACAACGATCACATTTGGCAGCCTAGTCGTTGTTGGTGCGATCGGGATATATGCCCTTGAAGCCCGGTTTACCTTTCTAGGGAAGAGCTGGCACGAAATCTTGTTTTCTTCTTTGTTCCAATCAACAGCTACAAGAAGTGGTGGGCTTTCGACAATAGACATGACTCAATTGACAGAGGCGACGCTATTATTTTTATGTATGCTCATGTTTATCGGGGCATCTCCAAGCTCGGTGGGAGGCGGAATTCGGACCACCACATTTGCCCTGAATTTACTCGCACTGTTTCATTTTGCAAGGGGCAATAAGTCCATCAAAATTTTCAAAAAAGAGCTTCACCAAGCGGATGTTAATAAATCCCTTATGGTGACGATGATGGCCTTTATCTTGGTATTTGGTGCCACATTCCTGTTAACCTTATCCGAACATAATACACTTCTTGAAAATTTATTTGAAGTTTGTTCTGCCTTCGGAACAACGGGACTATCGCTAGGGATTACCTCTGACCTCACTGTGTTTGGCAAGTGTATTATCATGATGGTCATGTTTATCGGCCGAATTGGTCTTCCAAGCTTCTTATATTTAATTGGACGTAGAGAAAGTGAAGCGAATTATCATTACCCAAAAGAGCGCGTTATTATTGGCTAAACAGCATTCTCAGCGAATGCTGTTTTTTATTTCCATTATATAACTGGCTAAATAGCACGAGATGTTGGCAATCTATAGGTAAGAGGTGAACGAGACGTGCTAGATGTATTATGGAAAGCGACTGTCATGCTGTTAGTTGGAACCTTGCTACTGAGAATAGCAGGACCCAAATCCATTAGTCAATTAACTGTACAACAAACGGTGATCATGATTTCCATTGGGTCGATTATTATCCAACCCTTTATAGAGCATAATTTACTTGAAACGATTTATGCAGCAACCATCTTTATTGTGGCACTTGTGGTAATGGAAAAGCTGTCGATTCGGTTTGATTTCTTTGAAAAATTGGTTTCAGGGAAATCTGTGGTCATTTTGCATAATGGTGAAATGCTTGATCACAAGCTGAAAAAAGCACGGCTCACAAGGGACCAGTTCAAAATGCGCTTAAAGCAGCAGGGCATTACGGACATCAGCAGTCTAAAAAAAGCCACGCTAGAAGCTAATGGACAAATTGGCTATGAGTTAAAACCTGAGGAAAAACCAGTTACAGTCAAACAAATGAAAGAGCTGTTTGACCAATTGAGAGAAGAACTAAACATGTCAAAAAAGGACTGATTTCAGATGAAAAGAAAAGCAGCGAAAAATGAAGCAATGACAAATAATATGACGCCAACAGAAAGCATGGCACATGATCAAGGACAAACACAATTTGACGAGCAATCAAATAATCGACAGGCAAACCGAAATTCTCACCAAGGAAGACAAGGGGGAGCATCTCGTGACTAAAAAGCATGTGAAAAGCAAGGATATCAAAGACCATAAAAAACCGATGAATCCAGATATCTTAGAAGAGGAATTTGGCAACGAGCTTGGGGATGTGAACAGCAGTAAATGGATTGATTCCCTTATGAAGCCTAAAAAAGATTCTGAATGTCATAAAAAACAAAAGAACAAGTAATAAAAAACGATCCTCGTGTGAAGTGACCCCCTTAAGTTAGACACGGTATTTATTAGACAGCTTTCGAGGCATGAGTTCGATATTGTATCGGACTCATGCCTTTTAGTTTCGTCTTTATACGTGTGTGATTGTAGTAATCAATATATTGTTCAAGTTCTTGCTTGAAGTGTTCGATGTCCTCAAATTCTTTTAGGTATAGAAATTCAGACTTTAAGATACCGAAGAAGTTCTCGATAAC
>NZ_JBAWSW010000077.1:0-2842 GCF_037104745.1 Bacillus sp. FJAT-53060 | reverse complement strand
CTAAAGCCACTACTTCTAATTGATTTCTTCTCTCTTCTTCACGTTTCGATAACATGTTCATCCCCCGCAGAATTGTGTTATTACCCTTATTATACAAAAAAGCTTGTAGACTTTGTCTACAAGCTGAGACTGCTCATGAGCAGTCTCTTTGAATAGATTAGTTGACAAATGTCTTCGCTCCAAGGTATATCGGTTTCCAATAACTTGAATTCATATCACTAATCGTCACACCGTCAGAAGCAGCATGTATAAACTTGTTGTTCCCAAGGTAGACACCCATGTGAGATGGACCAGATTTATATGTTGTAAAGAACACAAAATCTCCAACTTTTGGTGTTGACACGCTTTTCATCGAGCCCCAAAAACCTTCTGTTGTTTGTCTTGAAATCTTTTTTTGTTTATTAATGATATACCACATAAAACCGCTGCAATCAAAGCCTTTTGGCGTCGTTCCACCCCATTTGTATGGTGTACCGTTCTGTGCTTTAGCATCTGCTATGAGTTTAGACGTATTTAATGAAGAAGTAGATACCGTTTTCTCATTGACAGGTGTTGTCTTCACTATAGCCGTCTTTTTCACCTCTAGCTTTTGACCAATTTTGATGAGATCTGTTTTGAGTTTATTTAATGATTTTAGCTCTTTCACTGTCATTCCGTACTTTTTGCCAATTTTAGATAATGTATCGCCTTTGACAACTTTATGAGTGGCTGTCGCTGAAGCCGTTTTAACTTTTGTTGTTGTTTTCGAGGAAGCTTCATTTACTTTTAACGTTTGTCCAACATAAATCATGTCGGATTTCAGCTTATTGTCTGATTTAATCTTGCTCACGGTTGTTTTGTATCTTTTCGCTAGAACAGAAAGAGAGTCACCTTTTTGGACCTTTACTGATTGTGCTGAGGCAGCTCCGGCAAATAATGTTGTCCCAAGTAGAACTGTACTTGCAGCTGTGATCAATTGTTTTTTCATGTGTTCCTCCTCGTATGTATCTATCGTGATCCAAATCTACTTAATATTATAAGGATCAAATACCAGAAGAAATAGTCTTGACTTCCTGCGACATTTTGCTTAATAATTCGTCAAAATTTTATTTTTTTAGGGTTCTTTTTATTTCATTTTTATTACACAATCATGACAAATCAAATGTATCTTGTCATGGATAAATGATACATTCATTTCTCTTTTTAGTCCACTCTATGTAAAGTGGACCTTTACAATTTTAAAGTGAACTTTACGATGCTGTAAAAAGGAATCCTTTGCTCTACCATTGTAAACGTAAGAGCAATACATTCACAATGAGGAGGCACATGAATGAGTGTGTTGAAAAGCTCGAAAACGAAAATAGCTGCAGTGGCAGCGGCATCTTTGCTATCGATTGGCATTTTTTCAGGAATTGAATTTGGACAGGCTGACAAAGCTGAGGCTAAAAAGAAAACAAAAAATGACGTACAAAATGTGATCGTGCTAATTGGAGATGGCATGGGAACACCTTATCTTATAACTTACCGCTCATTTAAACACAACGGAGACCTTTCAAAGCAAACAGCGTTTGACCCTTACCTCACTGGCATGCACAAAACATACCCTGACGACTCTAAAAGTAACATCACCGATTCAGCAGCGGCCGGTACAGCCATGGCAACTGGTAAAAAGACATTCAACAATGCTATCAGTGTAGACAAAAACGGCAAAAAATTAAAAACGGTTTTAGAACAGGCAAAGCGTAAAGGAAAGTCTACTGGTCTTGTCGTAACATCTGAATTAACGAATGCCACACCTGCTGCGTATGCCGCCCACGATGTTTCCAGAAAAGACACAGCAGCCATCGCTGATGATTTCTTCGATGAAAAAATCGGAAAACAACATACAGTGGATGTCATGCTTGGTGGAGGACTTGTCGATTTTGTTCGCAAGGATCGTGATCTTACGAGGGAATTCAAAAAAGCAGGTTATGATTACGTCACAAATAAAGCAGCCTTACAAAAAAACAAAAACCAAAAAGTGTTAGGCATTTTTGCTGATGGCGGTCTCGACAAAGCAATTGATCGTGATAAAAATACCCCTTCTCTACAAGACATGACGTCCTCAGCCATTAAACAGCTGTCTAAAAACAAAAAAGGATTTTTCCTCATGGTCGAAGGCAGTCAAATTGACTGGGCTGGACATGACCACGATATTGTTAGTGCCATGAGTGAAATGAAGGATTTTGAAAAAGCGTTTGAAGAAGCCATACGTTTCGCGAAAAAGGATAAAAACACGCTCGTCATCGCTACGGCGGATCATTCAACTGGGGGACTTTCCTTTGGGGCAAACGGCTCAGGCAGCTGGGATTACAAACCTGTAAAAGCAGTGAAAAAGACACTTGACTTTATTGCAAACAAAATCATAGGTGGTATGACAGTTGAATCAGCACTGAAGCAATATATAAATCTTGATTTCACAAAAGAGGAAGTAGCCTCTATTCAAAAGGCGGCAGAAACAAAAGATGCTTTCAAAATTGATGACGCGATTGAAGAAGTGATCAATACGAGATCACATACAGGCTGGACAACGTCTGGTCATACCGGTGATGAAGTACCATTTTATGCTTATGGACCAACAAGTCAGGAGCTAAAAGGTCTCATGGAAAATACAGATCAAGCGAAGCACATTTTCAAGTTGCTTAAAAACCAATAAATTTGTGAATTACACAAAAAAGATGTCTTAAAACAGACATCTCAGCTTGTAGACAAAGTCTACAAGCTTTTTTGTATAATAAGGGTAATAACACAATTCTGCGGGGGATGAACATGTTATCGAAACGTGAAGAAGAGAGAAGAAATCAATTAGAAGTAGTGGCTTTAG
>NZ_JBAWSW010000076.1:0-3011 GCF_037104745.1 Bacillus sp. FJAT-53060 | reverse complement strand
CATGCTTCACATTAGAATATAGGTTAAGTCCTCGATCTATTAGTATCTGTCAGCTCCACGTGTCACCACGCTTCCACCTCAGACCTATCAACCTGATCATCTTTCAGGGATCTTACTTCCTTGCGGAATGGGAAATCTCATCTTGAGGGGGGCTTCATGCTTAGATGCTTTCAGCACTTATCCCGTCCGCACATAGCTACCCAGCGATGCCCTTGGCAGAACAACTGGTACACCAGCGGTGCGTCCATCCCGGTCCTCTCGTACTAAGGACAGCTCCTCTCAAATTTCCTGCGCCCGCGACGGATAGGGACCGAACTGTCTCACGACGTTCTGAACCCAGCTCGCGTACCGCTTTAATGGGCGAACAGCCCAACCCTTGGGACCGACTACAGCCCCAGGATGCGATGAGCCGACATCGAGGTGCCAAACCTCCCCGTCGATGTGGACTCTTGGGGGAGATAAGCCTGTTATCCCCGGGGTAGCTTTTATCCGTTGAGCGATGGCCCTTCCATGCGGAACCACCGGATCACTAAGCCCGACTTTCGTCCCTGCTCGACTTGTAGGTCTCGCAGTCAAGCTCCCTTGTGCCTTTACACTCTGCGAATGATTTCCAACCATTCTGAGGGAACCTTTGGGCGCCTCCGTTACATTTTAGGAGGCGACCGCCCCAGTCAAACTGCCCACCTGACACTGTCTCCCTGCCCGATAAGGGCAGCGGGTTAGAAGGTCAATACAGCCAGGGTAGTATCCCACCGATGCCTCCACCGAAGCTAGCGCTCCGGTTTCCAAGGCTCCTACCTATCCTGTACAAGCTGTACCAACATTCAATATCAGGCTGCAGTAAAGCTCCACGGGGTCTTTCCGTCCTGTCGCGGGTAACCTGCATCTTCACAGGTACTATAATTTCACCGAGTCTCTCGTTGAGACAGTGCCCAGATCGTTGCGCCTTTCGTGCGGGTCGGAACTTACCCGACAAGGAATTTCGCTACCTTAGGACCGTTATAGTTACGGCCGCCGTTTACTGGGGCTTCAATTCGCACCTTCGCTTACGCTAAGCGCTCCTCTTAACCTTCCAGCACCGGGCAGGCGTCAGCCCCTATACTTCGCCTTACGGCTTCGCAGAGACCTGTGTTTTTGCTAAACAGTCGCCTGGGCCTATTCACTGCGGCTTCTCGGGGCTTTAACACCCTAAGAAGCACCCCTTCTCCCGAAGTTACGGGGTCATTTTGCCGAGTTCCTTAACGAGAGTTCTCTCGATCACCTTAGGATTCTCTCCTCGCCTACCTGTGTCGGTTTGCGGTACGGGCACCTCTCACCTCGCTAGAGGCTTTTCTTGGCAGTGTGGAATCAGGAACTTCGCTACTAAATTTCGCTCGCCATCACAGCTCAGCCTTTACGGGAAACGGATTTGCCTATTTCCCAGCCTAACTGCTTGGACGCGGATATCCAATACCGCGCTTACCCTATCCTCCTGCGTCCCCCCATTGCTCAAATGGTGAGGAGGTGGTACAGGAATATCAACCTGTTGTCCATCGCCTACGCCTTTCGGCCTCGGCTTAGGTCCCGACTAACCCTGAGCGGACGAGCCTTCCTCAGGAAACCTTAGGCATTCGGTGGACGGGATTCTCACCCGTCTTTCGCTACTCATACCGGCATTCTCACTTCTAAGCGCTCCACCAGTCCTTTCGGTCTGGCTTCACAGCCCTTAGAACGCTCTCCTACCACTGTTCGTAAGAACAGTCCGCAGCTTCGGTGATACGTTTAGCCCCGGTACATTTTCGGCGCAGAGTCACTCGACCAGTGAGCTATTACGCACTCTTTAAATGGTGGCTGCTTCTAAGCCAACATCCTGGTTGTCTAAGCAACTCCACATCCTTTTCCACTTAACGTATACTTTGGGACCTTAGCTGGCGGTCTGGGCTGTTTCCCTTTCGACTACGGATCTTATCACTCGCAGTCTGACTCCCAAGGATAAGTCATCGGCATTCGGAGTTTGACTGAATTCGGTAACCCGGTAGGGGCCCCTAGTCCAATCAGTGCTCTACCTCCGAGACTCTTACCTTGAGGCTAGCCCTAAAGCTATTTCGGAGAGAACCAGCTATCTCCAGGTTCGATTGGCATTTCACCCCTACCCACACCTCATCCCCGCACTTTTCAACGTGCGTGGGTTCGGGCCTCCATTCAGTGTTACCTGAACTTCACCCTGGACATGGGTAGATCACCTGGTTTCGGGTCTACGACCACGTACTCATGCGCCCTATTCAGACTCGCTTTCGCTGCGGCTCCGCATCTTCTGCTTAACCTTGCACGGGATCGTAACTCGCCGGTTCATTCTACAAAAGGCACGCCATCACCCGTTAACGGGCTCTGACTACTTGTAGGCACACGGTTTCAGGATCTATTTCACTCCCCTTCCGGGGTGCTTTTCACCTTTCCCTCACGGTACTGGTTCACTATCGGTCACTAGGGAGTATTTAGCCTTGGGAGATGGTCCTCCCGGATTCCGACGGAATTTCACGTGTTCCGCCGTACTCAGGATCCACTCTGGAGGGAATGACATTTCAGTTACAGGGCTGTTACCTTCTCTGGCTGGCCTTTCCAGACCTCTTCGCTTATATCATTCCTTTGTAACTCCGTATAGAGTGTCCTACAACCCCAAGAGGCAAGCCTCTTGGTTTGGGCTGTTCCCGTTTCGCTCGCCGCTACTGAGGGAATCGCATTTGCTTTCTCTTCCTCCGGGTACTTAGATGTTTCAGTTCCCCGGGTATGCCTTCTCATACTCTATGTATTCAAGTATGGATACTACTCCATTACGAGCAGTGGGTTTCCCCATTCGGAAATCTCCGGATCAAAGCTTGCTTACAGCTCCCCGAAGCATATCGGTGTTCGTCCCGTCCTTCGTCGGCTCCTAGTGCCAAGGCATCCACCGTGCGCCCTTTCTAACTTAACCATTTCTTACTTTAGAAAGAATCACTATGTGTGATGAACTTTGCATTGCATTCAATGTGAAT
>NZ_JBAWSW010000075.1:0-3025 GCF_037104745.1 Bacillus sp. FJAT-53060 | reverse complement strand
AAAAGCTAGCAAACTGGACATGGAAAGGACCATGTCCAGCGTAAGACAACTGATAAATTTTATCAAAATAAGTGAAAACCCCACTTTTACTTGAAGTAAAGGTGGGGTTTGTCTACGGTCTGAAAGCCCCTTATGCAGGGGCTTTTTTTTGAAGTTGGCGTTTATCCTCAAACCATGGACGCATTTTCACAAAAATGAAGCTAAACACGATGGTAATGATGATTCCTTTAATAAAGTTAAAAGGTAAGATTCCTGCTGTAATGGTTGTCTTGAGCGCATGATCAGAAAGTTCAGGTGCATTTAAAAACCATGTATAAGCGGGAAGGAACAAGAAGTAATTTAAAATGCTCATCATTACGGTCATGAGCAATGTTCCCATAATCATAGACCATGCCATCCCTATTACTGATTGAATTTTTTTAAACATAAAGGCTACCGGCAAGATGAATAATGTACCTGCGATAAAATTGGCTACTTGCCCAACAGGAACGCCAGACATACTGCCTTGAATGAGGTAATGCAATACATTTTTTAATGCCTCAACGGCTATTCCTGCACCCGGCCCATAAATTAAAATCGCAATAATCGCTGGAATATCGCTGAAATCAATTTTTAAATATACTGGAAGCCCTGGAAAAGGAAAATCCAATAAAATTAAAACAAACGAAATACTGCTAAGCATACTTGTGACAACTAAACGTTTCACTCTACTTTGATTCAAAGTTCTCTCTCCTTTTCGATCAGATCTTTCGAAAAGAGGATTGTTCAATTCAACCATAAAAAGACCGCTCTCGATAACATCACAGGAGCGGGAAATTTAGGCTACACAAATAGACGTTTGAACAGTTATGTTTTCAACGTTTATGAACCTCCATCTTCTCCCATCCAGACTATACTGTCGGCTTCGGAATCACACCGAATCCTGCCAAAAAGGCTCGCGGGCTTAGAGACTAAGCTCATCACCGCCGGTAGGGAATTGCACCCTGCCCCGAAGATTGATCATTATTCAATTCGAAATCATTATATATGATATATGAGCATTTGTACAGAAATAAAAATCCTGAGCAATTTAATCAGTTTTAACAAATGTTTAAAAAACAAAAAATGATAATGACAAATGCGTAAAAATTGGTGATCTTTTGTTTAAAGGTGTCCATTACCCATAATGACATAAAGAAATGTTCGTGTTTTCTTTTTCGCTTTACTGCTTTAATTTGATTGACATAGTGAAAAGGAATATGGTAAATTATCAGATATTTATGACGTTTATTTTAGGAGGAAATCTAACGATGTTTCGAGTATTAGTCTCAGATAAGATGAGCAATGATGGTCTTTTACCACTTTTAGAATCAGATTTTGTTGAAATTGTCCAAAAAAATGTAACAGAAGTAGAAGATGAGCTCCACACGTTTGATGCATTACTTGTCAGAAGCGCCACAAAAGTGACAAAAGAACTTTATGAAAAAATGACTTCATTAAAAATTGTTGGCCGTGCCGGTGTGGGAGTAGACAATATTGACATTGATGAAGCGACAAAACATGGCGTCATTGTTATCAATGCACCAAATGGTAATACGATTTCAACAGCAGAGCATACGTTTGCAATGATCTCATCCCTGATGCGTCACATTCCGCAAGCCAATATTTCTGTTAAATCAAAAGAATGGAACAGAGGCGCATATGTCGGTGCTGAGCTTTACGGAAAATCACTCGGAATTGTTGGTCTAGGCAGAATTGGAAGCGAAATTGCCCAGCGTGCAAGAGCTTTTGGCATGACTGTAAACGTGTTTGATCCATTCCTCACAAAAGAGCGTGCAGAAAAAATTGGTGTCAATGCTAAATCACTCGATGAAGTACTTGAAGTATCAGATATTATCACTGTACATACACCATTAACTAAAGAAACAAGAGGACTTCTCAATCAAGAAACGATTGCGAAAACGAAAATAGGCGTTCGTCTCATAAACTGTGCCCGTGGTGGTATTATTGACGAAGGTGACCTTCTTGAAGCACTTGAAAGCGGCCATGTGGCAGGAGCTGCACTCGATGTATTCGAGGTAGAACCCCCTACTGATAACCCGCTTGTGGATCATCCAAATGTCATTGCAACTCCGCACCTTGGTGCATCTACAAAAGAAGCGCAATTAAATGTAGCGGCTCAAGTATCTGAAGAAGTCCTTCAATTCGCAAAAGGACTCCCTGTCATGTCATCTATTAATCTACCAGCGATGACCAAAGACGAGTTTAAAAAGATTCAACCTTATCATCATTTTGCAGGAAAACTTGGACGTCTTGTCTCTCAATCCATGAGAGAACCTGTAAAAGAAGTGAGCATTTCTTACGAAGGCTCTATCTCAAAACTGGAAACATCCTTTATTACGAAAAGTCTACTGTCTGGCTTTTTAAAAGAACGCGTAGACTCGACTGTGAATGAAGTAAATGCTGGTATGGTGGCGAAAGAACGTGGCATTAGCTTTAGTGAAAAAATTTCCTCTAGCGAATTTGGTTACGATAACAGCATTTCAATTGAAATCAAAGGTGACGTTTCAACCTTTACTTTAAAAGCAACCTATATCCCGCATCTCGGGGAACGCGTTGTCTCTATTAACGGATTTAATATTGATTTTTACCCAGATGGACATCTTGTCTACATTCAGCATACGGATGCACCTGGTGTGATTGGTCAAGTTGGACAGATTTTAGGCGAACATGATGTGAACATTGCGACAATGCAAGTGGGACGTAAAGAAAAAGGCGGCGAAGCCATCATGATGCTTTCTTTTGACAAGCATCTTGAAGACGAAATTGTCCAAAAGTTAACTGAAGTGAAAGATATTCTATCTGTACGTCTGATTGACCTATAAAAAACAATGGTAAACCTCATGCAAAAGCATGAGGTTTCAGCTTGTAGACAAAGTCTACAAGCTTTTTTGTATAATAAGGGTAATAACACAATTCTGCGGGGGATGAACATGTTATCGAAACGTGAAGAAGAGAGAAGAAATCAATTAGAAGTAGTGGCTTT
>NZ_JBAWSW010000074.1:0-3268 GCF_037104745.1 Bacillus sp. FJAT-53060 | reverse complement strand
CCCGTAAGGGAATGCCCGCTGATAATGCCCCCATCGAATCCTTCCACTCCAGTTTAAAATCAGAAGGATTCTATCTCCACCACCTGACAAACACTACAACAGCCATTGTAGAAAAAACGGTCAGGGAGTATATTAATTATTATAACAATATCCGAATTCAATTAAAATGAAACAACCAGTCACCGAAAGAGTTTCGACAACTGGCTGTTTCATAAAGGTGTTTTGATCCCTGTCTCAAAAACGGGGGTCAGTCCCATCAGCTTTTATCGCTCTTTTCTTTTAACAGCTCTATGATGAGTTCATTTTGTTTTCCAATTGATGTTAAACTTTTCTCTATCATTGTACTTGATATGACAAGCACAATTAAAATTGCAATCCCCACAAATAACAAATAAAGCCCTCCTCAATTTGAAAATCAATTTAATACTTCTAGTTAGTTCTTGTTTTGTTGTGGGAATCCTCCAATATTTTTAGAAACAAGACGCTGTGATCGTATTGTCATAGCACCTTGTTTACAGTTGATTTTTATACATGATTCAAGCCCTCGTTTAGTTAACTTCAACCAATGTCATATAAAGCCCCATTTTGATAACCAATAGATAGCACCAAATCAGGAATAGAATCAAACCCGTTTTTGGCTAGATCAAATAGCTGTGCACCATAATGTGAAGCGGCAATACGCGCATTTTCTGCGGTGTACGGATTTTTCAGAAGTTCTTCTTTGTATATATCAAAAATATTTGTTCCGTTATCCGTAATAAATTGACCGTTTACAATGCTTAAATCGTTTAAATTGTAGCCCGTCACCGTTTTGATTTGATTGACAAGATGGAATTTTGCAAGGGTGTCAGCTGTGAATTGAGTGGAATCGTCAGATCTGCTTTTCATGATATGAAAAAATAACTCTCTTGTATTGTTGTTTGTATTTAATATGTCTTCTATTTGTTTGACCAGCGATTCGTCTTTTGATCCACTCACCACTAATTTAAAATTATTTGGGTCAATTGTAAAAATTAAATTTGCATTTTTAGGAATGGTCAAACCATTGGTAGAAAATAAAGCTTGCAGTTGTTCGTTCACTTTTTGGCGATTGAGTATTTTCTTTTCTACACTTTCTTGGGTAGGATCGTATCGTTTTTCATTGCGGAAGATGGCGTCATTAAAATCGTATTGTCCACCCTTATTATTCCTTGCCCAACTCATTTCCATAATGTAAGCAGCTTCTCTCTCCACGGAAGTTAGGTCACTTCTGAAATAAGAAGAGTGTGGATTTCGATACTTATCATATATATGGCCTTGAGGATCTTTGAAACGTTTATTTTGTTCATTTATTTTTTCGTATTTCTCATCTAATATTTTCATTCGTCTATCAGATTCGGTCATCACCTCATTTGTACTTTGGATAGCTGGCTGGTTTTTGGAGTCTATACGGTTATGATTGTTTGAAACAACTGTTGTGTATGATGTGTTAATATTCATTTTGATTCTCCTTTTTTAAAAAAATAGTGATTATTAAATATATCGGCAATTAAGTTAAAATTTGTTAGTTTTGATCCGATATAGTAATTATTACAAGGAGGGTTAAAATATGACAAATAGTATCTTTAAACGTTTTTTATTACCAGCATTGTTGTTTATGCTTGTTACCAGCTTTATTACGCCAAATACAGCAGAAGCAGCTATCACAGGGAATAACAGTCCTAACACAGCAAGTTCAATGGGATATTGGAAATATAGTCGTTCAGACACAACAATCTTACCTGAAGGTGAAAATGAAGCGTATTATCAGTTCACGATCAACAAGGGTGAAAGAGTTTATGTAAGAAGTTCGTATAATAAGCAATATACAGGGATGAATATCGAGGTGTATAATTCGAAATATTCTAGGACAGGGTCCGAAGTTATTAATCCTCATTCAGTAACGCCCTTTATTTTTGCGAATACAGGTGAAGTTACTTCAACTACAGAAACTTATTTTGTGAAAGTGACCCGTGGTACATATACAGGGGATATGTATTTTACTGTCTCAATTCAAGATCGTATTAAATCTGGAAATGGGAAATTCAACTTTACAGGGACCGCTACCAACTTGGGGAATTCTTCTTTGAATCTAACAGGTGTTGATTCTTCTGTCATTACAATGGATTTAACTAATAATCCTGCAGTTCCTAAACGTGCTGTTGTTAAATCGATTTCCACGACTAGTACTCAAACACCTAACCAAGGGAATGTTACACACAAATTAATGGCTAGTGAAAGCAATATTTGGTACCAATCACTTTTTTCATCTGCAACAAGTGGTTCTTATCGTATTTCTCTGGAAGATCAATTAAAAGTGGCTCAAAAATGGAGCTTTAAGTACAACGCAAAAGCTACAGCGAAGTCTACCATGAGAAATGTCAGTGCTAATATCAATTATGAATATGATGTCACGGATGGATTCTAATTGTTTGGAAAAATTGTATAAAAAATCCATATAAACGATTCAGTTATAAGTACGAGTGTTAAAGAAATTAATATGCATAATAAACGATTCAGTCAAAAAAAGACAAGGAGAAATGGGACTGACCACATAATATGAGACAAATAAAAACACCTTTAAGTTGAACATCGGGTATAGCATACCTGAAAACAATTTGGAGGTGTTTTTGTATGAAAAAAAGAGTAAGTTATCCGATTAGCGTAAAAGAAGAGGCCGTTCGAATGAAGTTAATAGGGATTCCAACAAAAGAAATCATGGACAAGCTAGGAATTAAGAATAGTACCCAAGTGAAAACATGGATGAAATGGTATCGTGATGGTGAACACCATCGGTTTCATCAACCAGTCGGGAAACAATATTCATATGGGAAAGGACCTGAATATCAAGATGAGAACGAAAAGTTGAAAACAGAAAATCGTTATCTCAAACAACAAATCGACATCTTAAAAAAGTACATAGAATGGGAAAGGAAGTGAAAAAGGAAGCGTACGTGTCGATTTATGATACGGTAAAAGACAAAGTGAGTATAAGTGCATTCTGTCAGATGTTTGAGCTTGCAAGATTAACATTTTATCGTTGGAAAAAACAAGATCATCAGCCGAATCCAAAGCAGCAGAAACTAGTCCAGTTGATTTCATCACTCTGTAAATCACATCAATATACGTACGGTTATCGTAAAATCACAGCTCTACTACAAAAAGAAATGAAAATGAATCATAAGACGGTACAACGTATTATGCAAACCTACGGTTTACAGTGTCGTGT
This sequence comes from Bacillus sp. FJAT-53060, assembly GCF_037104745.1. Classification (NCBI taxonomy): domain Bacteria; kingdom Bacillati; phylum Bacillota; class Bacilli; order Caryophanales; family Bacillaceae; genus Bacillus; species Bacillus sp. FJAT-53060. The sequence continues at coordinate 21 of NZ_JBAWSW010000074.1, read as the reverse complement.
GAAAGTAAAAAAGCGTAAACA
>NZ_JBAWSW010000073.1:0-3310 GCF_037104745.1 Bacillus sp. FJAT-53060 | reverse complement strand
GTTATCGAGAACTTCTTCGGTATCTTAAAGTCTGAATTTCTATACCTAAAAGAATTTGAGGACATCGAACACTTCAAGCAAGAACTTGAACAATATATTGATTACTACAATCACACACGTATAAAGACGAAACTAAAAGGCATGAGTCCGATACAATATCGAACTCATGCCTCGAAAGCTGTCTAATAAATACCGTGTCTAACTTAAGGGGGTCACTTCAATTTAATGGCTGCTTTTTTTACGCTTTCGTCAGATCAACACGACTTCTCCTTTGTCTTAAAACAATGGTCATTTGCGTGTCAGGAGTCATTAAGTTTTCTAAAATGTCCGGTACCGTTTGAAGCGCAATGTCCATACGGTTGATGTTTTCCTGTTCTTGTTCCGAAAACGTTTCTGGTTGTGTGATCATTTCTTTGACTTAGCCAGCACTTGTTCATGCTGATTTTCTGTTTGTTGATATATGGCATCATATCATTCGTCTGGCCTGCTGCTCATTTCACATTACCTATCTTTTTTCATGTGTTAAATCGCATCTTCCTTTGTTTTCTTGAAGACGAACCATTTACTGGCGACATAATTGACCACCACAATCACAAAGTTGACAAGGATTTTTGCGACAGTTTCATTGAAGGCCATTTGGCTCACAAATAAAATCATCAGCCCCAGATCTACACCTAGAGACATGAGACGCACACTAAAAAATGAAGAAAGCTCACGCATGAGGCTTTTTGTGTCACGAGCCTTTTGCTTGAAGACATACTTCTTATTGGTGATATAAGCAAAGAGAACAGCAAATACCCATGAAACAACCGTTGCTGTTTTATAATCCATGGAAAACATCTCAATGAATAAGTAGAAGCTGACTATGTTGACAATGGTTGTACACACACCCATCACAAGATACATAACAACTTCTTGATATTTTTGAAAAACGCTATACATGTCTTTCTTCATTCCTTCTTGGTGGTTTCTGTTTCTTTTAGAATACCATCTCGAGAAGAACTTCCCAAACGGACAATATGTACGTCCTACAAAAATGAAATTTGTTCTAATCGATGGCAGATGTCAACCTAATCGATTTTTATGAGTCAAATGATTTAGATCTTTATCATTACTTTAATTTAATTTATAATCTTTTAACTGACTTTATAATTGTTTATTATTAGAAGTAAGAAATCAATATTTATGGGTTTTTTAGTCATTTTTTTAGGGACGTGGTAGGTGATAGATTTTAAAAAATGGGTTAAATGTCATCATTTTTCGACAAAAATCTATTTTTGTGCTTCTTTCACACACACGTACAGTTACTAGACGGTTTGTTCGAGTCATTGGTTACAGATGAATATGTCTTATTGAACTGGAGGCTATTATGGATACACAAATGAAAAGAAGAGTTGACGAAGAGTGGGTTTATTTGATTCAGGAAGCGAAAAAAATTGGACTAGGCATCGAAGAAATACAAGCTTTTTTAACATCCAACGGTGATCAGAAGATGATAAACAAACCGTAAATCAACGCCGTGATCCTTTGTCTTTCAGACTGCTTTGGCTACAAGTTCTGACCTGTCAATTGACCTTTTGAAAATCCTTTCATGACGATACGCTACAATAATTGAACACCTCTCTATGCCAATCCCTTCTACTCAATGGGGTTCTGTCTTTCTATCTTAGGAGGACAGTCCGTTTCCCGTTCTTTATATGACCCCTTTTTGCCACCATTCATGAAATTTATCTACCTCTCGTTATAAAACCAAGCTCCCTACCCATATATTAAGTATGAAAGCAGTGAAAAAGAAGAAAGGTGGTTAGAGCGTGAGTTCAGATTCCCTTTCCTATTATCACCAAAAAAAGGATCAGTATTATCACGGTGTAAATCCTGTCATCGTCAACCGTATTCAGGAGGAATGGACGTCTATTTTGGATATCGGATGCGGCACAGGTCAGCTTGGAAAAGTCCTAAAACAACAAAACCGGACCATATACGGGATTGAATCTTTTGAGGATGCAGCAAAGCAGGCTGAACAAGCGCTAGATCATGTTTTATGCGGCAATATTGAACAGATGGCTCTTCCTTATCAACATGAACAATTTGACTGTATTATTTTCGGAGATGTACTCGAACATTTATTAGACCCGTGGGCCGTTTTAAAAAAGGTCAAACCCTTTCTTAAAAAGGAGGGAGTGATCCTGTCATCCATTCCGAATATTGGCCATATTTCAACGGTTTTAGAATTATTAGCTGGAAGGTTTTCTTATACAGATGCGGGGTTAATGGATCAAACACATCTACGTTTCTTTACCCTTCACGAAATTCATGCACTCTTTCATTCAGCAGGTTTTCGCATTCGTGAACTTGAGACCATTCGTGTACAGCATCCTTCGTATGTAAATGTGATGAATGACTTACACGAGCTACTTGTGAAGCATGGCATCCGTTTCGATTTTAACGAGGCAGCTACAGCCTATCAATACGTGGTTGAGGCGGTTCAGTTCAATGAGTAACCCAACCATCTTATTTGTGTTATGTGTGACTGATGAGTCAATGTTTCAAGCTTGTTTTCGGCAGCTCGCTTCACTTCCTGCTCCGCATGGTTATCATGTGGAGGTCTTTCCCATTAGACATGCATCAAGTATGGCCTCTGGATACAATGAAGCCTTCACTCATCCTGCACAGTTTAAAATTTACCTTCATCAAGATACACTGATCGTCAAACAACATATGCTCCTCGAGCTCATCCCACTTTTTTTGCAAAATCCGTCACTTGGCTTGCTTGGGGTGATAGGTGCAAAAAGTGTGCCTGACAATGGGATATGGTGGGAAAGCCGTGATTGCAGAGGGAAAGTGATTGAATATCGTCACAACACCTATCAGTTGCTTTCGTTTGAATCAGGTCATCAACAAACGGAGGCACAAGATTACATTAAAGCTTCGGCTATTGACGGCCTTTTTATGGCGACGCAATACGATATCAGGTGGCGCGAGGACATCTTAGACGGCTTTCATTTTTATGATGTGTCGCAGTCTTTTGAGTTCGCTCAGCAAGGATATGAGGTAGGGATCGCCAGGCAAGAAGAGCCTTGGTGTATACACAAATGCGGGGATCATTTTGACGCTGAAGCATATGAAAAAGCAAGACAAACATTTCTTGCTAATTATAGGTAGAAAGCACCCTTTTCGGGTGCACAGACCGTAGACAAACCCCACCTTTACTTCAAGTAAAAGTGGGGTTTTCACTTATTTTGATAAAATTTATCAGTTGTCTTACGCTGGACATGGTCCTTTCCATGTCCAGTTTGCTAGCTTTCTTGAG
>NZ_JBAWSW010000072.1:0-5387 GCF_037104745.1 Bacillus sp. FJAT-53060 | reverse complement strand
GTTATCGAGAACTTCTTCGGTATCTTAAAGTCTGAATTTCTATACCTAAAAGAATTTGAGGACATCGAACACTTCAAGCAAGAACTTGAACAATATATTGATTACTACAATCACACACGTATAAAGACGAAACTAAAAGGCATGAGTCCGATACAATATCGAACTCATGCCTCGAAAGCTGTCTAATAAATACCGTGTCTAACTTAAGGGGGTCACTTCAATCTAGGCTCGTTTTTCTTATACAGATTCTCTCTGCATAAAGCGGTATAGAAAAGCCAGAGTGCGGAAGGCATCTTCGATTTTCGATAAAAAGTCTTCATTGTTCATTTGAACGACCTCTTCTCTAGGCAGCTGGATCCCGCAAAGGAGTTCAGCTTTCTTTACCGTTTGAACCCGTTCAAATATCGTTTTCAGTTGTTCAGCGTTAAGCTCACTGTGACGCAGTACGTCAGGTTTCGTATGATCTTTAGACCAAACAAAATCTTGGGGTATTTTCTGTTGAATGGTGTCTAGCTCTTTTTCAAATAATTGACCATATTCACCTTTAACCGGAGATTCATAAATGATCGCAAACCATACGAATACATGAGTTTTCCAAAGCCCAATTTGAAAATGAGGGAGCTTTTTATAGCCTCGTTTACTGTTTGCGAAAGCAACCCAAGTATCATTTGGTGGGTTGACAGATCTTCTTGCATGTTTTGCCACATGTACAAACATCTCGTCTCCTGTAATAGAAGAAAGAAGCGGCGCAAAGTGTTCGCCAAGGGCCTCAAGCTTTGGGCGGACTCTTTCTTTTAATACGGTCATTCGTTCATCTAAACCATCCACTGTGAATGTCTCGAAATCTTCATCTCTAAAACGCATCTCACTCATGTTATGCCTCCTGTATCTTATCGCTGATCATATTTTATCATAGCTTGGGTCAAGATCAAAAAAGATGCAGGAGAAAGATTGCAGAGGACGTGATGCAGCGTTTAAAAATATCGATTTTGTGGTATATGACAAATAGGTAAAGACACAATTTTCAGAATGTCGTTGCGGTTAAGCGATCGCTTCATACGATATAAGCAAGAACCATTTCTTTTATCATTAAATTGTTTATCAATGAAAACTGACAAGGAATGAATCATTCTCTGGAAGGGGCGTTGACCAATGAAGCAAATTGTGAAGCATAGGTATAGACAAGAGAAGAATCGCATCGCTGTGTGGAGATTAGAGGTTGATTATGAGCTATCTACGCTTCATGAAGCCATCGAGCATAAAGATGTTATCCAAATTGAACGCAGCAAACGAAAGCTTGATCGCCTAAGAAAAGAATGGGAGCAGCTTCAAGGGTAAAACAAGGTGAGGTAAAAACGAACCAATTCATCGGTTCGTTTTTGTATGAAGCTGCTTTTTTCTTGCTTTTACGTACATAATATCAGTATGCTAATACAAATAGGTATTACATAGAAAAGAGGTTTACAGTCTGATGACAAACTGGGTGGAAATGGACCGTCTTGCAAAACTTTGGGTAAAAGAAGCGGGAAGCTGCATTAAAGCATCCATGCAGGAAAGTCTATCAATTGAAACAAAATCGAATCCAAATGATCTTGTCACAAACATCGATAAAGAAACCGAGCGTTTTTTCATTGAAAAGATTCAGTCGACATTTCCAGATCATCACATTTTAGGAGAAGAGGGACAAGGGGAAGAGGTGACTTCACTGGACGGAATTGTGTGGATCATTGATCCAATTGATGGCACAATAAACTTTGTCCATCAAAAACGCAATTTTGCCATTTCAATTGGGATATTTGAACATGGTGTTGGAAAAATCGGTCTTATTTATGACGTCATTCATGACGAATTATACCATGCAGTCAAAGGAGAAGGGGCGTATATGAACGACATCTTACTCCCACCATTAAAAGATGTGACGATTGAAAAAGCTATTGTTGGCATTAACCCGACATGGGCGATTGAAAGCCCTCATTTTGATGCTAAACCGTTTGCCCGTCTCGTCCGTGACGTCAGGGGGACACGAACCATTGGATCAGCTGCACTTGAGCTCGCTTATATTGCAAGTGGCAGAAGTGACGCATACGTGACGTTAAGGCTTGCACCATGGGATTATGCCGCCGGATGTGTGTTGCTTGATGAGGTAGGGGCTGTTTACTCCAATATTCATGGAGAACCACTATCCTTCCTAGAGAAAAACAGCATTGTGGCAGGGAATCGATCTATTTGTGAGCAAATCCTGAACGATTACATAAAAGGAAGAGAAAATAAAAAATAAACACAATCACTTCATGAGAATGAAGTGATTCTTTGTTTTGGATGAAACTTTTTGGTAAGGCGATTGTCCATACGAAGGGGTCTTAATTTGATGTATAGGATTGTATTATTCAATGGTGTGGTTCTCGGCTATTTGTTTTTTCATTTATCAAGAAATGAAAGAGCCAATCTCTTTTATCAATTCACCGGATTTCGAGCCATAATAGATGAAAAGGAAGAAAAAAGAAAATCAAGGATCGTTATTATAAGACAAATAAAAACACACCTTTAAGTTGAAAATCGGGTATAGCATACCTGAAAACAATTTGGAGGTGTAGAGGTGCGTATTACTTAAATTTTCCAAGACTATTTTATATTTTCAGCATCTCAGCTTGACAATTCATGGGTGAATGGTCTTGGTTTGAGTCAAAATCAAAAGCCTTCTACATATAGAATGTAAAAGGCTTTTGATAAATTTTATGATTGTACGTTTAATTTTCTTTTTAATGTAAATCCTGTACCCATGAAAATCATGGCGAACACGATACTCAAGCATGTTCCCAGTATGCTTTTTTCTGCAACAGACACCCCAATAAACGCCATACTAACGACTGCAAGTAATGCACATAGTAATAAAAGCCATTTAATTTGTTTCATTTGTCTCCATCCCTTTTTTTAGAGTTAATATAAGTTTACAGAAAAACGATCGGCATTTAAAGGGGATTGTGATATAATATGAAAGTTATCTAATTATTTTAGGAGATGAAAATGTGAAACTTCGAAAAGACCTTCGCAACATCGCAATTATTGCCCACGTTGACCATGGTAAAACGACGCTTGTTGACCAATTGCTCCATCAAGCTGGTACTTTCCGTGCGAATGAAAATATCGCTGAGAGAGCCATGGATTCAAATGATTTAGAGCGAGAGCGCGGTATTACGATTTTAGCTAAAAATACTGCGATTCATTATAAAGATACACGCATTAATATTTTAGATACACCAGGACACGCCGATTTCGGTGGTGAAGTTGAGCGTATCATGAAAATGGTAGATGGTGTACTTCTCGTTGTGGACGCTTATGAAGGCTGTATGCCTCAAACTCGATTTGTACTGAAAAAAGCACTTGAGCAAAACTTAACACCAATTGTTGTTGTTAATAAAATTGACCGCGACTTTGCTCGTCCGGCTGAAGTGGTCGATGAAGTCATTGACTTGTTCATTGAATTAGATGCAACAGAAGAACAGCTTGAATTCCCAGTTGTTTACGCATCAGCAATCAATGGTACGGCAAGTAACGATGCGAGCAAACAAGACGAAAACATGGAATCGTTGTTTGAAGCGATTGTCAACCGTATTCCAAGCCCAATTGACAACCATGAAGAGCCGCTTCAATTCCAAGTGGCGCTACTTGATTACAATGATTATGTCGGAAGAATTGGAATTGGCCGTGTATTTAGAGGAACGATGCAAGTAGGACAGCAAGTTGCCCTGATGAAAGTCGATGGCAGTGTGAAACAATTCCGTGTAACAAAGATTTTTGGTTTCCAAGGGTTAAAACGAGTGGAAATCAACGAAGCTAAAGCTGGAGATCTTGTTGCTGTATCTGGTATGGAAGACATCAATGTCGGTGAAACAGTTTGCCCGGTAGAATACCAAGAGGCACTGCCGATCCTTCGTATTGATGAGCCGACACTTCAAATGACATTTGTTGTCAATAACAGCCCATTTGCAGGTCGTGAGGGAAAATACGTCACATCTCGTAAAATTGAAGAGCGTTTAGAGCAGCAGCTTCAAACAGACGTAAGTCTTCGTGTGGATCCGACTGATTCACCTGATGCTTGGGTCGTATCTGGACGCGGGGAGCTTCACTTATCCATTCTGATTGAGAATATGAGACGTGAAGGATTTGAATTACAAGTATCGAAGCCAGAAGTTATTGTAAAAGAAGTTGATGGTGTTCGATGTGAGCCCGTAGAGCGTGTTCAAATTGATGTACCAGAAGAGCATACTGGCTCTGTCATGGAATCAATGGGTGCAAGAAAAGGTGAAATGATTGATATGATCAATAATGGTAACGGTCAAGTTCGCCTGATCTTTACTGTTCCATCACGAGGTTTAATCGGATATACAACTGAATTTCTTTCATTAACTCGTGGTTTTGGTATTCTGAACCATACATTTGACAGCTACCAGCCGATGCAGTCTGGTCAAGTTGGCGGACGCCGTCAAGGTGTACTTGTTTCAATGGAAACGGGTAAAGCGACAGCTTACGGAATCCAAGGTGTTGAAGAGCGCGGTGTGATCTTTGTTGAGCCAGGTACTGAAGTGTATCAAGGAATGATTGTTGGTGAACATAACCGTGAAAACGACCTTGTTGTCAACGTTAGCCGTATGAAACAGCAAACCAACGTACGTTCAGCGACAAAAGATCAAACGGTTAGTATGAAAAAACCACGGATTATGTCACTTGAGGAATCTCTTGAGTACTTAAATGAAGACGAATACTGTGAGGTTACCCCTGAATCTATTCGTCTAAGAAAGAAAATTTTAGATAAAAACGAACGTGAAAAAGCAGCGAAGAAGAAAAAATTAGCAGGATTATCATAATTCCATGAAGAATTTAAAAGGTAGAACCCTGAAAGATAAGGGGAGGGAATCTTTTTGAATGATCAGGAAGTAAGTGATAATTTATCCTTTTTTGCGATGCTGTTTCGTGTCGATGAAAATCCGCAAACAGGGATGTGGCTCCTTTATGGCACCATCCTTGTTTTAGCAATTATTGTTTTTAAGCTCGGCTTTGCTAGACGTTTACCGATTTTAAAAGCGCTCGTGATTTATTTGTTTTTGATTTTTGGCTGCACGTTTCTCACGTTTCTAGGGATCTTCTTGCCAGTTGCAGAAGGCCTTGTTGTGGCAGCTGCCATTTTGATTATTTATAAAATACGGCTGCATCGTGCGAAAAAAGCAGGAACAGTGAATACGTAAAAAAGACCTGACACATGTGATATTATCCCCTCTAAGTAGACAGTGTAAAAAGCCCAAGAACATATCTTGGCTGTTACACTATACTTGGAGGGGATTTTTTATGGCTAGAAAGGGACAACAATTTCAACACTATTCTAAAGAATT
>NZ_JBAWSW010000071.1:0-6681 GCF_037104745.1 Bacillus sp. FJAT-53060 | reverse complement strand
ACGTTGTGCCGAAAGCACAAGTATCGATATGGATATCGAAAAATCACAGCCATACTAAAAAGGAGAATGCGTATTAACCATAAAACTGTTCAACGTATCATGCAGAAAAACCAGTGGCAATGCCGTGTTAAAATGAAAAAGCGTAAGAAGAATGGGCAACCCTATGCCGTGGCCGGTAACATACTGGATCGGAACTTTCAATCTGATCGTCCTCTTGAAAAACTAGTAACGGACATCACATATTTGCCTTATGGACAGAAACAATTGTACCTTTCCAGTATATTGGATTTATATAATGGAGAAGTGATTGCTTTTAATATTGGTGATAAGCAGGACACAGACTTTATCTTAAACACACTTGATCAGCTCCCAGCACTGCCTAAGAACTGCGTGTTACATAGCGATCAAGGTTCTGTGTATACATCTTACGAGTATCAGAAAGCTGTTCATATAAAAGGCATTACCATGAGCATGTCCCGTAAAGGGACACCCGCTGATAATGCCTCCATCGAATCGTTCCATTCCTCACTAAAGTCTGAAACGTTCTATCTTAACAGGATTGATCGAACTACGACCACCATCGTAGAACGCACTGTCAAAGAATACATTTATTATTATAACAACATTCGTATTCAAACAAAACTAAACAACCAATCACCGATAAACTATCGGCAATTGGCTGTATAAAGGTGTTTTGATCCCTGTCTCAAAAACGGGGGTCAGTCCCTGTCAGAGCGGCTTTTCTTTGTCATCCCCACTGTAAAAGCAGAAAAAGCTTGCTTGAAGTCATAGATAAATAGATGCGAATGCCTTCTGGACTAAAGCGGATATCAATATTGCTTTTCACCCCGATTTGCTTCAGCATTCTGATGACAATTGTTGTATCAGCGCGTTCAGCAGCCTCCATCATTCGCTTGGCAAACGAAAGCGAGCTGGAAATCTGTTGTGTAATAAGTGATGCGTCAGCAATGAGCCGGGCTGATTCCTTTGCGGATCTTTGAAACGAGTGGGCATCCACTGGAGGAAAGGTCATAGGCGCACGTGGATATGCGCTCCGCATTGCGGGAACCTGCAAAGGAGGATAAGGAACATAGTGAAACATATGATCGCCTCTTCTCTCATAAAGTGAAATTGGACGGATATCTGTTCTAAATGTATGTAGAAAATCAGAATAAAGAATCAAAATGATCTTTCTATCTTTGTAAATTCATCATAAAAATAGGTACTTCTGCGGTCAATTTCGGTGAATGTCGCCAAAAAATTGCGGTGTCTACTGTAGAGCCTGTCGTCTGACCTATGACATGAAAAACCAAGAGAATAAAAGGAAGCGTATGTTCTGTTGTGGGGGATCTTGACGAATGATTCCTTTTCTTGTCGTAAAAATGACGCATTTCCTTTAAAATTGAGATAAAAGTACGAGTTGAAAAGTCAGAAAATGATGAAAAAAGACCTATTGAATTTTGCGGTATCACGCACACATTTTGTGCATACTTTTCGGTGAAAAAATACTCAATTGCATTTACACTATTAGTAACAGATCAAATACTTATGACCCAATCACCATACACAAATACATTGATCTTCCAAAAAAGGAGAGTGGAATCGATGGAAAAGTATGAAATCGAAGAACTTAAACAATTATTATGGAAACTTGAAAACGAAATTAGAGAAACAACGGCCTCTCTTCATAACATTAACAAAAGCATTGATCAATACGACAAATATGAATATGTGAAAATTTCTTAAAGACTTGATAATCATCAAGTCTTTTTTTTATCCAAATACATACAAAAAAAGGATATATTATTATATAATTGTTAAATAGTGATGTCAGTGGACATTTGCTCAAGTCTTTTTAGTAAAATAAAAGACGAAAGGGTGAGGTACAAGACCGAGTATGCTAAACTATCTAGAGAATACAAAAATCAAGCAGAATATGTCTGATTTTATTCAACATGCAGTCAGGCAAAAGGATTTACAAAAGCTGCTTCTTGAATTTACAAATATAAAGAATGAATTCCCCTTTGGGCAATTGGCTTACGAGCATTATGAGGCATTTGGCGGACAAGACAAGCGAGCGATTACAAAGCTGGCAGCAGGGATTGAACTTCTCATCTTATCAGCCGATATATTAGATGATATTGAAGATCAGGATAAAGATTCTTATCCTTGGATGAACGTCAACCAAGGGGTGGCCATCAATGCGTCTACGTATTTGTATACGCTGAGTATCCAATCTATCACATCAATAGGTGAAAATGATTCTCAACTAATTGAGAAGCTGTTCCACTTCATCAAATTATCAATGGAAGGACAACATGATGATTTGCGTCATATACATGGAACAGAAGAAGAGTGTGTAGAGGTTTTAAGGAAAAAATCAGGATCATTAACAGCTCTTTCTAGTGTACTAGGTGTTTATTTAGCGACGAGAAAAATCAACCCAACTGTGGAATCTTATTCAATATATTATGGTGTTGCTGAGCAGATCAGTAATGATTTTTTTGCGTTATTTTCGAAAACAAACGGGGATTTGCAAAAAAAACAAACACTGGCATTTAGTTTTTTAGAGAGACGTTTTAACGATGCCAGCCATGAGTTGCTTGAGTTCTTTTCAGGCAGGCTCAATGAGTTTGAGCATCAGCCGTTTCAACTGAAACAGAAATTACTTGAAGCTGGTTTGACTCAGTACATGGTATCCATGAGAGAGATTATGCTGTTAAAGATGAGGCAAGGAATTGAGCAACTTGATTTACCTAAAACAAAGAAGGAACAATTATATGCATTTATGACAAAGGAGGGAAATGATTGAATATTCAAAATATCATTGCATATCTAATAAAAAACCCAGGTGTGATTGATGAATTGATTTCTGGAAATGCAAACTTAATTCATGCTGACGCACAAACAACCGCAGCCATTATAGAGGGTGTAAAAAAAGAATACATGAGTGCAAAATACATCTGGGAGTATTAATTTGAGATTCAAACCTGTATGATGATTTAATGATTTTTCTTAAGGATGTTTTAAACATGAAGCTTACCTATACAAAATTGTCCACATTTCTTGTATTTTTGTCTTTTTTATTTGTGATCTATATTTCATATATCTATGTATTTGATATTTTTAATGGCGCACGTGTAGAAAAGAATGAAAACGGCCAAACGGAAGTTGTTGACGTTGAATATCTTTCTTTAGCTTATTCTTCGGGGTTAAAAGAAGGAGATATTATATTAAAGATAAACGGACAATCTAATTTAATTCAAGACCACATGATCAATGGTAAGCTCAGAAATGTGCAAAGAATTGATATACAAAGAGGCAACCAAATCATATCACTTAAAAATAAGACATTGATAGGTCGCGAAAGCTTATTTATCTATTTAATCCCTCTTCTACTATATTCAATATGCTTATTTTGCATCTTTTTTATTATTAAAATTAACAAAGAACCGCAACGAAAATCTGCATTTTTATTAATATTATTCTTATTATCAATTTGTATTGGGTATCTGAGTGCAGGTACTTCAGGAATTGGTGATAGATTTAGCCATTATGTTCTCTTATTGTGTTTATCAAGTGTGTCTATTTTATATATTCACTTTATCTATCAATATTTCAAGGAATTTGATGTTCACTTAACGAATCCAAAGCTCATCAAATATTTATATTTGATCCCTATTTTTAACCTTGCCGTACATAGTGGCGTTTCGGTGTCATCTGAATTCAGGAAATATGTTCCGAGTATCAGTTTGCTGTTTTTTTTCGGAACAGTTTTAGGAGCTCTTTATTTAATAGTCAGAGGTATGAAGAGATATAAAAAGACAGCACATGGCTCAGTTTTAAAATTCTTTGCCATTATGAATGTTTTGTCGTTCAGTCCATTCATTCTCTTTTTTGCTATTCCCTATGTGTTTTTTGATAAGTATTTGGTTGATCCTTTTATCCTGACATCCATTGTCTTGCTTATTCCTTTTTCACTCGTATACCAATTCATGACGAACAAACTTTACAATATGGATTTTCTGATTAGTAGACTGAGGTACTATGGTTTTCTAGCGATCACACCGACTATTTTTGTTGTCGTCACGTTTTACATTTTGCAGAAACCAGAAGATTTGAAGTACACTTTGAAGCTCGCCTTAATTACTTATACACTCATGCTTGCGGTCTTTTATTTCAAAGAAATTCTAGATTTCCGCTTCCGGCTGAAACGATTTTCTGAGAAGCATAATTATCAGGATAGTGTGTTTAAATTTACGCAGCTCATTCGTGAAGCATCATCTCTTCATCAAGTACTGTATCATTTGAAATATACGATATTAGAAGTGCTCATTGTCAATAAAGCCTTTGTGCTTGAAGTGAAGGAAGATGGACAAATTGAAGAGATTGATGAGTCGACAGATGACAGCAAACTATGGAAAGAGTATGTCGATCAATTTCAAGACATTTTAGGTGAAGTAGGGAAAATCATCGAGCTTAATAAAGGGTTTATGATGAAAATTGGCGAGCGGGGCGGTCACTCGTTTGTGATTTGCTGTTTATCAAATTTAAAGACATCGAAGCTAACGCGCGATGACATTTCTTGGCTAAAAACATTGGCATTTTATACAAGTGTCAGTTTAGAGAATGTCGTCAAGATCGAAGAATTGATGGAGCATCTTGAAGATTTGAAACAGCGTGAAGCGAATCCCGCTTGGCTGAAAAAAGTTATGTTTGCGATGGAAGAAAAGCAGCGCTCAGATTTAGCCAGGGATCTTCATGATTCCGTGCTACAGGATTTGATTTCACTAAAAAGACAGTCAGAAATGTTTTTAACGAATTTCCAAAACGATCAATGCTCAACCTCTATTGAACATTCGCTGATTGCATGGAATGAACAAATGTCTAAAGTGATTCAAACGACGAGAGAAACATGTCATGAACTTCGGCCGCAGTTGCTTTATGATTTAGGCCTAGTGAAGGGGATATCGAAGCTGACTTCTCTAATCCAAGAGGAAGCTCCGTTTCATATCAGGCTGAATACGACCCGCTTTGATAAAGAGCTGGACATTGATATTGACTCACAGCTTAATATTTACCGCATTGTGCAGGAGCTGTTATCCAATGCATTGAAACACTCTAAGGCCAACCAAGTCTTAGTGATGCTGATTTGTATTAAAGATCAGGTTGTTCTCCACTATGAGGACGACGGAGTAGGTTTTGACGCAAGCCAACTTGATCAGTACACAATAAGCATGGGTCTATCGGGAATAAGGGAACGAGTCAAGGCGTTAAATGGAAAGCTTCAAATTCATACAGCCCCAGAAAAAGGGCTCAAGGTGAAAATTGAATTGGAATTGTAACGACTTATTAAGGATAAAGACTTGGCATCTGCCAAGTCTTTTATATAAAATGGAAGTGAGTGATTTAAAGGGAGGAAGACATGAAGAAGATATTGGTCATTGATGATCATCCGGCTGTCATGGAAGGGACAAAAAGCATATTAGAATCAGATCAGCAGCTATCAGTCGATTGTTTAAGTCCTGATGCAGAAGCCGCCTTTTTAAAGACGCATGACTTTTCCATCTATGATTTGGTCTTGATGGATTTAAATCTCGGGGATATCAATGGAATGGACATTGCGAAACAAATTTTAGAAACGAATCAACAAGTGAAAATTATCATTTATACAGGGTATGAAGTAGATGATTATTTCGAAGAGGCCATTCGGGCTGGATTGCATGGTGCAATTAGTAAAACAGAGACAAAAGACAAAGTGATTGAATACATACACCGCACATTGCAAGGAGAAGTTGTCATTCAGCTATCCTATTTAAAGAAATTAATTTCACAGCAGCAAGAAAAGCCAGAACAGGATCAGCAGCCGGATCATGAACTGTTAACAGAGCGCGAGTGTTTAATCCTCAGAGAAGTGGAAAAAGGGTACACGAACCAAGAGATTGCCGATGTGCTTCATTTGAGCAAACGCTCGATTGAATACAGTTTGACTTCCATCTTTAATAAGCTGAATGTTGGATCTCGAACAGAAGCAGTGTTAATTGCAAAATCTGAAAGTGTGCTGTAAACGTGTGAAGGGAGAGGGCCTTGATGGATATGAGTGGATCAAATACACTGCTTGAGGCACTGGGTATTGAAATTGTGGAATGCAATCAATCACGCTGCGTTGCGACAATGCCAGTCGATCACCGAACAAAACAGCCATTTGGATTACTGCACGGAGGAGCATCGGCTGCTCTAGCAGAAACGGTGGCGAGCATGGGCGCTACTGCTCATTTAGACTTAACTCAGCAGGTTTGCTCAGGTATTGAGATCAATGCCAATCATTTAAAATCTGTACGGGATGGAGTGGTGACAGCGATAGCTGTTCCTGTACATGTAGGACGGCGTACAATGGTATTCCAAATCGATATAAAAGATGATCGAAACCGGCATGTCTGTACGTCTAGATGCACACTTGCTGTCATCGATCGCATATAAAAAAGCGCTCGGTCCAGGGACTGACCCCCGTTTTTGAGACAGGGATCAAAACACCTTTATACAGCCAATTGCCGATAGTTTATCGGTGATTGGTTGTTTAGTTTTGTTTGAATACGAATGTTGTTATAATAATAAATGTATTCTTTGACAGTGCGTTCTACGATGTTGGTCGTAGTTCGATCAATCCTGTTAAGATAGAAC
>NZ_JBAWSW010000070.1:0-6836 GCF_037104745.1 Bacillus sp. FJAT-53060 | reverse complement strand
GTTCTATCTTAACAGGATTGATCGAACTACGACCAACATCGTAGAACGCACTGTCAAAGAATACATTTATTATTATAACAACATTCGTATTCAAACAAAACTAAACAACCAATCACCGATAAACTATCGGCAATTGGCTGTATAAAGGTGTTTTGATCCCTGTCTCAAAAACGGGGGTCAGTCCCCAGAGGACCAGAGCTTTTTTTATTTACCCGATTTGATTCTTTTTCACGGAGACAGGTTCGTCGTCCCAGCATTCAATGTGCTCGTTGTTCGGAACCGCATTTTTATAGAAGACAGGATCTTTTCCTTCTTTTTTCTGTCTCGTATAATCTTTCAATGCGGCAAAGGCGACTTTAGACAGCATGGTAATGGCGATGAGGTTGACGATAACCATAAGTCCCATGAATAGGTCGGCGAGATTCCAAACAACTGGAACACTTGCCACAGCACCGAATAAAACCATTGCAATAACTGCAATACGGTATCCGATTAGCCATGCCTTACTTGATTTAAGAAACTCGATATTCGTTTCACCATAGTAATAATTCCCGATGAACGTACTAAACGCAAACAAGAAAACCATAATGGCAAGTACACCAGAAGCCCAAGGACCAATGTGTTCACTCAAAGATGCTTGTGTGAGTTCAATACCAGTTAATTCTGTTGTTTTATATGCATTTGAGAAAAGTACGATAAAAGCAGTACTTGTACAAATAATGAGGGTATCAATTAAGACACCTAATGCCTGAATAAGACCTTGCTTTACAGGGTGACTGGTCACGGCAGCCGCAGCAGCATTCGGTGCACTACCCATCCCAGCCTCATTTGAAAAGAGACCCCGCTTAATTCCTTCCATAATAACGGCACCCATCGTACCACCTGCAAATTGTTCAATACCGAATGCATGGGTAATAATTGTATGGATAACGCCAGGAAGCTCCGTAATATTTGCAATCATGACAAAAAGAGCAATCCCAATATAAGCAACAGCTAAGAAGACAACAATGTATTCTGCCATCTTTGCGATCGTTTTGACACCACCGAAAATGATGATGCTAAATCCAATAGCCATAATCACCCCTACGATTAAACGGTTTGTGCCAAATGAATTTTCAAAAGCGATGGTGATGGTATTGGACTGTACAGCATTAAAGACAATACCGAAAGAAATGGTAATCAATACTGCAAATAATACCCCCATCCAGCGTTTCTTTAAGCCTTTTTCAATGTAGTAGGCTGGACCTCCGCGAAAGCCAGACCCATCTTTTGTTTTGTAAACCTGGGCAAGTGTACTTTCAACAAAACTCGAGGCGGAACCAATAATCGCTAGGATCCACATCCAAAAAATAGCACCAGGACCTCCCATCGCAATAGCGATAGCAATACCGGTAATGTTTCCTGTTCCAACTCGAGCGGCCATACTAATAGCAAACGCTTGGAATGGGGAAATTCCAGATTTTTGCCTGTTTGTTCCTTCTTTAAGCACAATCACCATTTCCTTGAGCATACGAAACTGAAGGAAACGAGATCTGAATGTAAAATAAAGGCCAACAAGAATTAATAGTGCAACAATAATATATGACCATAGAAAACCATTTGTTGTTGTTAATAAATCACTGATAAAGTCAAAGACATTATTCTTTTCGTTCATAACATCACCTCTTCTAATTCATCTTATTTGTTTAAAAGATGCTGAGATCCCACTCTTTAGCGAGTTTTTTCAGCATCATGACGCCTGTAATACTATTTCCGCAATCGTCAATGGCGGGACCATAAATGCCAATTCCACAGCCTGTCTTAAACGGGAATTCTCTTCTTGCGCTTGGCGGAACGCAAGCCATAATTCCTCCAGACACACCACTTTTGGCTGGAACGCCTACGAACGCTGCGAAATTACCAGACGCATTATACATGCCGCATGTCAGCATCAATGCCTTTGTTAGTCTTGCGATATCTTTTGGGATGACTTGGACTTGTTTAAAGGGGTGATAGCCATCACTTGAAATAATCAGTCCGATTAAGGCAATGTCCTCTGTTGTGACCTCGATAGAACACTGCTTTAAATAGACCTCTAATGTTTCCTCAACATCTGACTCTAAGTAATTGGTTTCTTTTAAGTAATAGGCAAGTGCTCGATTTCGATGGGCGGTTGCCCATTCTGATTGATATACCTCTTCATTAACAGAAGGACGCTTACCTATTAAATTTTCGATTAAATCGAAAATATATGCTAGCTTTTCTGTAGAAGTCTTTCCAAGAAGGATGGAGGATACAGTAATAGCTCCAGCATTAATCATTGGATTAAAGGGCTTCCCTGGTTTGTGCATCTCAAGGCGGATGATGGAATTAAATGCATCACCAGTTGGCTCTACATCTACCCGATCCAAGACGTAAGGTACGCCTCTTCCTAAGCAGGCAGCTATAAAGCTAATGACTTTTGAGATACTTTGCAGGGTAAAGGGAATGTCCCAATCACCATATCGGACAGATGATCCATCTGAGCCTATAACGCTGATACCAAGTTGAGAGGAATTCACTTTTCCGAGTGCTGGAATGTAGCCAGCATTTTGTCCGTTTTTGTAATACGGACGTATTTCTTCTGCCCATTGGTCAACAGAAGACTGGCATGCGTGTTGTGTAGTATTAGAAATTACTGTTTTCATACGATTCCTCCAATCAAAAATCAAAAAATACCTATTAAATTGGCGGATGACAAAACATGCGATTAAATAGGCAGGAAAACATGTTACACATCTTTAATGAACTTGTCATGCGCTGTTTGTACCACTCCTTTACACCTAAATGTATGTTCAAATGAAGGCTTTGGCGGCATAACAAAAAGGTATTTAGTGAAAATTCAGAAAACGCTTACATATAGTTTTACTAAAATTGTTCATTAAATTTATCTTGAAAACTACACAATCTGACAAAAACCTACAAAAAAATTATAAATAAAAATTAGTGTTTCGGCAATTGTCTAAAAAATTCCTATTTTTGTAGACAATGACTAAAATGCAATCATAGCTGAAAGGCCACCTTGTTGCTCGGAGAATAGTCATAAAAAAGATTATGGGGATCAAAGAGGTAGAGAAAATTATTTTTTACACATTGTGAAGAAAAGAGTCTCCTTGTATACTGTGGCTATGCAAACAGGGGAAGGGATGTCAGTCATTTGAGTTTAAACCAGCTTGTCAAAAAAGACGCATTCGTTTTAATTTTTATGGTTGTCATAGTGCCGCTTGCAGGAGAGCTGAAGTTTTATCCTGTGAATGAGACGTTTCGCATAAGTTTCGGGCCACCTGCGTTTTTCTTTTGTTTATTACTTTTAAGAAAATCCAGACCGTTGCTGCCAGGATGTTTAACAGGCGCAGCCATTGTGTTTTTTCGAGTAGGATTGGACCTGATTCAGCAAAAAGCTGATATCGCTACGTCGTTTTATCAGCAATTCCCGAGCTTCTTTTTTTATTTTACTTATGCTTTTCTGTTTTTTATCGTCCATACGGGCCGTTTTAAGCAGCGGTCAATTTTCATTGGGATGATCGGTCTTATAATCGAATTACTTGCTGATTTTGTCGAGCTGTTTGTGCAATTTCTAGTGTTTGACACAACGATGACCATATCAAAGCTAAGTGATATGTTCCTCATTGCGTTTGCTCACAGCTTTGTAGTAATTAGCTTTTTTAATATGATGAAGCTGTATGAGGCACAATCAAGAGAGAAACAAATTATGAAACAGAATGAGCATATGATGATGATTGTTTCGAATTTATATGAGGAAACCGTTCATCTTAAGAAAACGTTAAAGCATACAGAGCACATTACGCAAGAATCATACCGGCTTTACCGCATACTCCATGAACACGAAGCAGGAAAGGAAGTGAGTCAGGAGCTGTTGAAGCTTGCTGGGGAAATTCATGAAGTGAAAAAGGACAATCAGCGTATTTTCGCTGGTCTTGCCAAGCTCATTTCGAAGGAGAATATGCAAGACTATATGAGAGCGGAAGAGCTTGTACAAATTGTGATCCGCATTCAAGAGAAATATGCTCTATCCATAGGGAAAAATATTTCCTTTACATCTGATATACGAGGCATTCACTTACATGATTATCATGTCTTCATTTTCTTGTCTTTGATTAATAATTTAATGGCAAATGCAGTGGAAGCAATAGAAGATAACGGAACGATCTCACTCATATTGAAAGGTATCCATGATAAAATAGAAGTTCTGGTTGAAGATGATGGGCCGGGTATTCCTGAAAAATTGAGAGAGGTTGTATTTGATCCAGGCTACACCTCGAAATTTGATGCCTTTGGGACACCTTCTACTGGGATTGGCTTATCCTATGTGAGAGAACTTGTTCAAGAGCTTGGCGGTCAAATTCATATCGAACAAAAAGAAACAAAAGGTACAGCTTTTCAGCTCGTCCTTCCTAAAAAAAATTTAATACAGAGAGGGTGAGTGTATGCGATTTTTCATTGCAGATGATGATCGTGCAATACGCTCGATTTTAGGTCAAATCATTGAAGATGAGGATTTAGGAGAGGTTGTAGATGAAGCCGATGACGGAGTTGGATTAGAAGCTCATTCATTGAACCTGAAAAAAGTAGACATCCTTCTGATTGATCTTTTAATGCCAGCTAGAGATGGTATTCAAACAATTCGTCATATTCACCCTGAATTCAAAGGTAAGGTCATTATGATTTCTCAAGTAGAGGCGAAAGAAATGATGGCAGAAGCCTATGAACTCGGGATTGAATATTTTATTCATAAACCGGTCAATCGAATTGAGATTGTCAGTGTCATTCGAAAAGTAATGGAGCGCATCAAGCTGGAAAAATCAATTTACGATATTCAAGCCTCCCTTCGGCATGTGCTGCCATTAGAGCCCGTGATTTCTCATGATGCGAGTATTGGAGCGAAGCGTAGAACGATGAAAGAGGCAGGGGAATTCCTCCTATCTGAATTAGGAATTGTCGGAGAGAGTGGCTCTAAGGATTTACTAGAGATACTGATCTACTTATATGAAACACAGACAGCCAATTCTAACGAGGCCAATTTTCCTCCACTAAAGCAGCTGTTTATCAAAACGGCGGAGAGAAAGCTGGATCATGGTGCGACCGATGTAGAAGTGATGCGAGAGGTGAAAGCGGCAGAGCAGCGGATTAGACGAGCCATTCATCATTCCTTGAATCATTTCGCTTCACTAGGATTAACGGATTTCTCAAATCCTAAGTTTGAGCAATATGCCTCTAAGTTCTTTGATTTTACAGATGTCAGCCAAAGAATGAAAGAAATGCAAAAGACGTCTTCTCTTTCAGGATCAACGGGTAGGGTCAATACGAAGAAATTCGTTCAAATTTTTTATTTTGAAGCAAAGCAGTTATTCGAAGGGATGAGCTAAGGAAAATCTGTTGGAATGATTGGAGAAAATAAACAGAGAGAGGTGGCCATTTCCTAAGATCAATCAAGCTCTTCAGGTAGTCTTTGTTATTTATCTGATCATTCCGATTCTTCTTTTTTCTTGAAAATAAAACTCTCTTGTGCAATCGTTTGTTAAAATAGTGAGGTTAGACTAGAATGTCGGAGGTTTTATTTTGGGGAAAATTAAACGAAATGCGCTCTGCCCGTGCGGTAGCGGAAAAAAATATAAACATTGTTGTGGTCAAAAATCAGGCGGAGAACAAACGTCTGAGCTTGTGTTTAAGGAAGCTGTACAAGTTCAAAAGGATTTAATGAATTATGCTTTTTCTAAGCATCAGAGAGCAATCAATCATTTCATTAATGATTTTTCTTTTCTTGCAGATATGGATAAAGAAACACAACAAATCTCAGTCTTTCATTTGAGTGTATGGGGCATCTTCTTCCGCCCATTAACAGATAAGAATGAAACCATCTTCCACGAATTCCTCACAAAGAAAGCAGAAGATATTACACGTCCGAAAACAAGACAAGTGGTTCAATCTTGGACAGACATGGAACCATCTTTGCTTTTATTAAATGAAAAAACGGACGAGTCTCTTCACTTTGAGAATATGGTGACAGCTGAGAAGGTTCAAATTGATGTAAAACCGGATCAAACGGTGTTGCCTGAGAAGGGCAGTCTCGTTCTTGGTTTCCCTGTTCAGTTAGAAGAAAAAGCAGAGTTTTTCATTCAATATACGATGTTTACGAAAGAGTTTACGGATACCCTCCTTCTTCAGGTTCGCCAGCTCGTTGAAGCGTATGAAGCAAATGGAGGGTCGCGCAGCACATTTATGAGAGAATCATTCCCTGAAGTGATGAAGTGCATGTTTGCGAAGCAAGAAGTGACAGAAACGGAGACACCTGTCTACACGGAAGGCGGTACAGGACTATCAGCAGATCGTATGGATTGGGAAAGCGACGTTCATCTGGAAACAGCCAAGCTGATAGAAGATGGGATGAAAGAGCATGGTGACCAAGCTCTGACAGATGGGGCTTTAACGGTTTGGAAAGCTTATTGTGATCAGAAATCACCTGTGATCCGTAAAGCAGCGTCATTTGCGGCGGGAATCGAATATTATATTCAATCACTTGCAAGTGATGCACCACTATCTCAAGTGCAAGTAGCTAAAAAGTATGGCATTAGTGCATCAACTGTTTCCAGCCGTTTTAAAGATATCGAAAAAGCGGTTAAAGAAGAGCAAGAGCCGACTGTATAACATCATGAAAAAAGATGCGGCACCCTGGTCTTATCCCTGTCAAGTAGACAATTATAAAAAGCCTAACCTGCCAGTGTGTGACGGTATTCTACCGGAGCACACTGGTTTAATTTTTTCTGGAATCGATCATGATTATAGAATTGAATGTAATC
>NZ_JBAWSW010000069.1:0-7088 GCF_037104745.1 Bacillus sp. FJAT-53060 | reverse complement strand
TAGAGAAACAGGTCGGCACGTTGTGCCGAAAGCACAAGTATCGATATGGATATCGAAAAATCACAGCCATACTAAAAAGGAGAATGCGTATTAACCATAAAACTGTTCAACGTATCATGCAGAAAAAAAGGTCTGTTTTTCTTTTATTTGATTTCAGTAAGCAGACTTGATGCCTTCTGACGTGATTTTTCCTCAGGCACTTCTTCTGGGTAACCAATGTGAAGGATCGCTGCAAAACGCTCGTTTTCCTTTAATCCCATCTCTTGTTGAAAGTCTTTGTCGTACAAAATGCGACCGCTCTTCCATACCATCCCGATTCCTTGATCCCAAGCGAGTAGCTGAAGGTTTTGAATCAAAGCACTCACTGCGGCAAAATCATCATTTCTCACCACTGGGTTCTCGTCTTCCTTTAAAACGACAAGTAAAAGCGCTGGTACTTTTGAAAAGTATTCTCTGTATTGATTGATTTTTTCTTCTTTTGCATTTGGGTTGTTTCGTTTAAAGAAAGCAATGAACCGCTCAACAAATGTCGCTTTTGCTTCATCTGTCGTGGCATAAAGAAAGCGCCAAGGTTCCGTAATTTTATGATTCGGTGCATAGACCGCATCCTCTAATAATGGCTGAAGCTGCTCAATGGTCACCACAGTTTCTTTGAATTTGCGAATCGATCGTCTATATCTGACAGCATCTCGAACCGTTAAGGCTTCTGTTTGTGGTTTTATTTCTGGCATATATGTCATCCTTTCAATCAATTTTAATTGATATTGATTCTCATTATAAACATCATATCGTGTTGTTGCAAATAGAGGATCCTCTTCATCTGCTAAAAAGTTGTTTAATTTTTTCAAGTAATGTTACAATCATATTACGTTTTAAACAAATTATGAGAAAATAGCCAATATGATGAAATTATTTAAGGTATTCCCATTTCATCTCATTTGGCCATCTTTTCAAAAAGCTTTCAACCCATGATTGGAAGGGAGGCTTCTGAATGGAATGAAAATCAATATTGGGCAAATTATCAAGCTATATCGTTATAAACAAAATATGACCCAATCTGAATTGGCAGACGGGATTTGTTCTGTCTCTCATTTAAGTAAAATTGAAAATGGCTCAAAAGAGGCCAATCAAGATACGATCAATCTACTGCTTGAACGGCTTGGCATTAGCCAAGAAACGCTGTCGCAAAAGGCGCGTCACTTGCTGTCGTTGTTGGATGAATTTCAAATGAACATGTATTTCTATGCACTCGTTCAGGCTGAACAAAATGCCGAAATGATCATTCATCACGAGGAACAGTTCTTTTCGCTAGATTTAGGGATTCAGTATCACTTGTCCTTATTTCAATTTTATTTATTAACGGAAAAACAGCCACTTGCCTTAGACACACACCGCGTGCTCAAAAAGTTTGAAAAAACCTTTATTGAAACGGAAAAAGAAATTTTTGAATATCTAGATGGAATTTATCAGATAAAAAATGGTCAGCTCGTAGAAGGACTGAAAAGACTTGAAAGCTGCTTTTCTTACGCTTCTGTTGAACAGAGTGACCTGTATTATCACTATGCAAAAGCACTTGGAAACATGGGCCATCTTGGGGACGCGCTTGAGGCGACTCATCAAGCGATGGATTTATATAGACAAAAGAACAATTTCAAACGAATCATTCATTGTACACTGATTCATGGGGTGATCTTGCTGGAATTAAAGGCCTTTCAAACAGCCAAAAAATATTTAAAAGAAGTGATTTTGCACACTTCGCTTCACCCTGATGCCTATATTAAAATGACTGCTTATTTTTATTATGGGGTTCTCTTAAAACGTGAAGGTGATTTCTCATCCGCTGTGCCTTATTTACTAGATTCACTCAATTACTTTAATCAAGAACAAATAGAAGATCATTACTGTGAGACACTATATGAAATTGCCACATTATATGCTGAATATGATCGTAAGAAGGCACTTCCCTACATACACGAGCTGTTAAAACAGCCTCGTATTCAGCCAAACTGTGTATATATGATTAAAATTTATAAATTGATGATTGAGGAGAATCCTCATGATTTGAAAACATATTTAGTCGAAGCGGCCATTCCTTACTTTGAACACAATCAGCTACACAGTGAGTGCTTGTTTGCTCTTAGAACCTTGCTTTCTTATACGGCTTCTGAGCTTGACGAGCATGAGTATATGTCCTACACCGAGAAGCTTCTTGATCACTTAGCCTCATATGTTCCCTATTAAAAAAAGCATGACCTTCTGCCGATCGAAGGTCATGCTTTTTTATTGATTAGATGGTATTTTGTTGATCTGTATCAGGACGGGTGACTTGTTGGACAGAATGAATAGACCGTTTTCTCATAAAATAATCGTACGCATGTTGGCCAAAGCCTAGCCAAATGCTGAGCAAAATGAATGGGACCGTTCCCCATAAGACAGGGATGTTGCAAGCAATTCGCAACCAAGTATAAATCCCTGAATTTTTCTGATTTTTGGCTAAGGATATAGACACGATTCGTTTTTCTGCTTTTTTCTTACTTATTTTATTCAGTCTAAGCAGTTGTGAACGTCTAAATGATTCAAAGTGAATACGGTTTTTCCAATCGAGTGATTTTAACAGATCAATCGCTTTTGCACACGAAGGACTTTGTCCGTCATAAAACACAAGCAGCCTAAGCGATTTGATGGAACGCTGTTCTCTTTTTTTTGATTCAGAGAGCTTCTTTTTTTCTTGATCGAGATAAATGATTTTTTTCATAGATTGATCGTCAGTCCTTTTCTGTCATTTGTTTTTTTAGTTCGTTCAAAGGAGATTACAACTAGATTACTATAGTTGCTAGGCCTCTTGTATTGGGAAAAAGTAAACCAACGTGCGTTATATGAGCCTTTAGATAAGAGCAAAATGGATGATTTCATGGCATATATGAGGTTTTTCAACTAAAAGTGGTTGGGAAAATCGTGGTGCTTTGCGGTTTTCTGCGGTTTTTCTACATCTTTATGCGGTGTTTTGTAGGTGAAACGCAAAAACAAGATAAAAAAAGACTACTTCCCATTGCGGCGAAGTAGTCTTTTGGTTTATATTTCTGCCAAAACTTCTACTATTTCTTTCTCAATATCTTTCCATAAGTAACGATCTGTCGTATAGTAATGTGCGGCTTCTTTCGCAAATACCTTAAATTCTTCTTCAAAATTTGGTGCATCTTTATCCGGTTTTTTCTCATCGACAAAGCGCTGGGCTTCTATTGAGCGAGGTCCCCATTTTCCCACTTCTTTCCCGTCCTGATCAATGATCACGATAATCGGAATTGATCTTGCGGTCCCGTTCGTTAAATACTGATCCATCAGGTCTAGATGCTCGTCCCGAATAAAATAGCGCGCATCAATAAGTGCTTCACTCGCGATACGCATGAAAATAGGTACATTGACCATCGCATCCCCGCACCAATCCGCTGTGATGACAAGCGCTTTTAGCTTTTTCTTTTGCAACCGTTGAAGCAGCTCTTTTTCCCTTTGGTGGATTGCGTACTGGTTGTACACCGTGAGTAAGTTTACACGGTTTTTCTCCATATTGTGTACATATGTACGTTCAGTTAATCCCTTTGTAAACCATTCATTTAATGTCATCCTAATATCCCCCTTACCCTTCAACCTTACCACTTCTGCTGTTCTTTTGTCTAAAAAAACCTTCACCTAGTGAAAGGTAAAAGTTTTTGAACTTATGGACGTCAGTTTCGATTTGGGTCCATCCCGATTAGTTTGGTAACAAGCACCATCGTGACGGGCAATGACGTATTCTTTTTATATGCCAGATATTTCCCGCGCCATTCGGGTTTGTATTTTTGTTTAAACGACCGTAAGCCGCTGAAACTATACATATATCTGACATTGTTGAAGATGACACTCGCCAAACGTTCTGTAAGAAATGACTGATGGAACGTCCCCACATTCGATAGAGGCGCCATCCCCATGTTAAAGAATTTGTATCCTTTTTCTTTCGCCCATTGAAACAGGTGAATAAACAGCGCATCCATCATCCCGTTTGGTGCATGATGCATATGACGCATTAAGTCGATGGATATCTCTCCTTCTTGATACATCGGCATTAACGATACAAAGGAAATGATCTGTCCTCGTTCATTTTTTAAGATCGCAATCGGTGCTTTTTGCAAGTATTCTTCATGAAAGTAGCCGAGAGAAAACCCTTTTTCTTTTTTCTTTCCAAGCCAGCTGTCGGAGATATGTTTTAAGGTAGAGATCAACTCATCTGAAAAAGGCGGTTCCACCACCTCAAAGGTATAGCCTTCTCGTTCAAACTTATTGGCAATAGCTCGTAAATTCGATTTTTTCTTTCCCGACAGAGAAAATGTTTCTAAATCGACCACTGCTTCTTCCCCAAGTTTAAAGAAGTGAAAACCTAAGTCATGATAGAGAGCCATTCCCTCACGTTCTACTTGGTAAAATGCAACACGATAGCCTGCTTTTTCGGTCTGCTGCAAAAACTCTTCAAGTACAAGCGGATAAGACGCTTGACATCCAGATGGATCACCGAGCACAATGACGCAGCGGCCAATTCGGCCAAACTGGAGCATCGCCTCTCCATCACTTGAGAAAAACAACTTTTTATCTCCTAAAAAGCCAAGATGACTGAGGGCATTTCCTCCCTTTCCTTCTAAAAATGCCTTTAATTTTTGTTTATCTGCTTCTTCTCCAATAGGAAATGCCTTTTTATTAAATATTAATTTACTAACGAAAAAGAAAAGCGGTACCCCGATTAAAGCAATCATGCTTATCATCATGATATGCCGTTCATTATGCACCAAATAGTCTTTACTTAGGAAATAACCGATTTTCAACCAGATAAATTTACCAATGACATGATAGTTAAACAAAACGAGTAAGTATCCGGCGCCTGCTGCCACAAACTGATACAAGGAATAAGGCGCCTGCTGCTTCACAAATTGATTTCTTAGAGAGAAAAATACCGCCATGATGACTGGCAACATAAAGATCGAACTCAGATTAAACCCTTTTAGCAGGGTAAACACAAAGCCACCAGCTAGAGCAATCATCGTCAACACGTAAGACCTTTTTGTTCTTTTGTACACTTCAATGGACAAAATCATTAGAATGATCCCGAACATTAAAGAAAGACCATTAAATCCTGATAACAGAAAGCGCGGAATGCTTGTAATTACACCTAAACGATCGACAGGAAGCACAACGGAAGCCATAATTAATAGGCCGCTTCCAAACGTTAAAATGGATAAAGAACCATACAATAAACGGATTAATAGGGCTCGATGCAAGACTATTAACACGTTCGTTGTTTCAATGGCAGGTGCCATTTTGGGGTTACCTTCAAAACGTCTAAGAGTCGTCCCGGTTAAATCATATGCTGCAAGACATAGTCCAAGGATAAACGGGAAGATCGAGTACACGAAGCGATATAATACAAGCGCCGTCAGCACCATCTCTTTATCAAAACCAATGTATTGCATACTGAGTAAAAAGATCAGATCAAATGAACCAAACCCGCCTGGAACCATACTGATTAAACCGCCAATTGACGCAATGGCAAACACACCTAATACAATACGGACATCGACGTTCATTCCCATCGAGACGACAGCCATGTACATGACAAGACCAGCTGCCAGCCATTCCAAAAAGGATGCGCCGATATATGCATAGACCGGATGCTTCAGCCCATTTTCACCGCTCTCAATTGAGCTTTTTCGAATCGAGGCCATGATGATGTATATCGGTACAATACAGGCAAAGATAATCACAAATACCCACAGCCATGGCTCCTGACTGATAATACTTTCAACAGGCAGAACTCTAACCAAAATCAAATCACTGAAAATAGATAAACCCAAAAGGACAGAGGATGTCAAAAGGGCAATGCCTTTCAGCAGTTTTTTCGTATCTGATATGTATTCCTTGTATAAAAGTGTTCTGAGCCCTGCCCCAGATAAACCACCGAAGCCAAGTACACTGTTAAAGGAGTTGGCAATCCAAGAAATGCGAATCGTTTTCCATCCGCTGATGGGCATATCAAGGCTTCTTCTTAAAATAAAATCATATAAGGACATCGATAAAACAGCCACAAGTCCAAGAAAGACAAGAATAAACAAATCCATTCGATTCAAGCTGTCGATAATATAAAACGTCTTTTTAATGGAAAGGCCGCTCAGCTCCTGCTTGGCGACAAAAATCAAGACTAGGATGATCACGATCGGAAAAAGCATTTTTAAGATCGTCATACCCGTTTTTTTGTTCCACATGATTTTCCCAACTTTCTAGGTTACTTCATTTATTTCAACTGAACATTATTATACAACAAATTCCACTTGATTCTTGCAATTTCACAATCAAAAGCTTCGTGATACTTTCAATTAGAAGTAAAAATAAGTAACATAAAGAAAAGAGCCCCTTAAAGGAAGTGAACAAGCGTGGAATATAATATTCATGACACCACCGTACTAAAAGAGGAAATCCTATCTCCTGAGGAAAAAAAGACATGGGTGCTTTATATGAAAGTGCTCACTGCTGCAGGACTTGGAGATGTTTCTGAATGGATGAAGCTTGATATGAGTATGCCTCAAATGAAGGTGCTCATGCTGCTCAATAACCATGGCTCTCTCAAGGTATCCGTAATTGCTGAAAAAATGGGGGCTTCTTTGTCCAATATGACAGGCCTGCTTGATCGTTTAGAGCAGTCCAACTTTGTCGAGCGAAAACATTCTGAGCGAGACAGACGAATCATTGTCGTAGAATTAACAGAGGAAGCCAAAAATATTTTTCGAAGTATTTATCAAACAGGACACGAAAAAATTAAAAATTCCCTGCAACGGCTCAATGATGAGGAAAAAGAAAAAGTAAATGAAGGTTTAGCCATATTAGAAAAGGCACTTCGTCCCGAACGTGGATAAAAGGAGGAAAGGAAAAAGACGGTCACATGTGATATTATCCCCTCTAAGTAGACAGTGTAAAAAGCCCAAGAACATATCTTGGCTGTTACACTATACTTGGAGGGGATTTTTTATGGCTAGAAAGGGACAACAATTTCAACACTATTCTAAAGAATT
>NZ_JBAWSW010000068.1:0-7388 GCF_037104745.1 Bacillus sp. FJAT-53060 | reverse complement strand
CCTCTTGAAAAACTAGTAACGGACATCACATATTTGCCTTATGGACAGAAACAATTGTACCTTTCCAGTATATTGGATTTATATAATGGAGAAGTGATTGCTTTTAATATTGGTGATAAGCAGGACACAGACTTTATCTTAAACACACTTGATCAGCTCCCAGCACTGCCTAAGAACTGCGTGTTACATAGCGATCAAGGTTCTGTGTATACATCTTACGAGTATCAGAAAGCTGTTCATATAAAAGGCATTACCATGAGCATGTCCCGTAAAGGGACACCCGCTGATAATGCCTCCATCGAATCGTTCCATTCCTCACTAAAGTCTGAAACGTTCTATCTTAACAGGATTGATCGAACTACGACCAACATCGTAGAACGCACTGTCAAAGAATACATTTATTATTATAACAACATTCGTATTCAAACAAAAATAAACAACCAATCACCGATAAACTATCGGCAATTGGCTGTATAAAGGTGTTTTGATCCCTGTTTCAAAAACGGGGGTCAGTCCCGGGTTTTCTTCTAGGCTTTTTTAGATGTGAAGTATTTGCTTTAACCGGTGTATTCCTATCAATTTCTCTAATGACAGTGTTGGAGTCGATGATTGCAGCAAGACGGATGCCCGGTGCAGCACCTTTGAAAAGCTTAAGATATATAAAACATGTTCCGGTGCTTCTCAAAATAAAGAAGGAAGCGGGCCGCCATGGTAACGGTATTCACCATCAAAATCATCCTCTAATTATAAGACCGATGGCTGACAGCAAATTGTAGCAGCTGTTGTCTTCTGTTTACACTCATATATACACCGGTTGGTCGCTGGTGGGAGGGCGTCACAGCAATCATTTTTGTTCGCTGAGACAATGTGTCCACGATCATACCTTCCATCTACTGATGCGGGGAAAATGTTCATTTCACGTGTAAAAAAGAAAGCCTAGCGCCAGGGAAATCTGGATCTTCAACAGCCACCGTGTCCCCTTTTTTGAGGAAAATCAAGTCAATGTCTTGCTGAGTGCAGCCTGTTAACACGATTTGAAAGCAGCTGATTTCATATGGTGTTTTTTATGTGAATCAATCCTTTCCCATTCTTCTATTGAAAATATCACTAGATGTGATATTATATGAATGTCGCTTAATTGATAATGATAATCATTTGTAGCGGAGAGCTTGATAGAAAGTGAGAAATCTGTATGAAGTTGTATCAATTGAGTTTGTTATTTGCGAGTTTGGCATTTGCATCGCTGTTTATTGGTGTACAGGACCTTTCCGTCTTACAGCTATTTCATCTAAC
This sequence comes from Bacillus sp. FJAT-53060, assembly GCF_037104745.1. NCBI lineage: Bacteria > Bacillati > Bacillota > Bacilli > Caryophanales > Bacillaceae > Bacillus > Bacillus sp. FJAT-53060. The sequence goes on along the minus strand of NZ_JBAWSW010000068.1, from coordinate 6,095 downwards.
GGATGTTCAGATGCATACTTTATTTTCAAGTCGCATCCCACGATTGGTGAGTAATGTGCTTGCCGGCATGAGCCTTAGTTTATGCGGATTCATCATGCAAAGCATGACGAGAAATAAATTTGTTTCACCGACCACTGCAGGCACAATGGATTGGGCCAAGCTGGGTATTTTAGTCGGCATGCTCGTTTTTACACATGCGAGCCCGCTCATGAAAATGGGGATCGCATTTCTATTTACTTTAGTTGGTAATCTCCTATTCTTAAAAATCCTGCGCCATATTAAGGTGAATGACACGATCTATGTACCGTTAGTCGGCTTAATGTTCGGCGGGATCGTCAGTTCAATCTCCACATTTATAGCTTATAAATATGATCTGATCCAAAACGTATCCGCATGGCTTCAAGGGGATTTTTCTCTTATTGTTCAGGGACGTTATGAACTGCTCTATATGAGTGTTCCACTTTTGATCATCACGTATTTATATGCTGACCGCTTTACAGTGGCGGGTATGGGAGAGAGCTTTGCTGTCAACTTAGGTTTAACGTATAAACGTGTGATGGCGGTTGGTTTGGTGATCGTTTCCATGATGACTTCTGTCACGATTTTGACTGTCGGAATGCTACCATTTCTCGGCTTAATCATTCCTAATATTGTATCGATCTATCGAGGTGATCACCTGAAAAAGAGCCTGCCACATACAGCCTTACTGGGGGCTATTTTTGTTCTTATTTGTGATGTGCTCGGAAGGGTAATCATATATCCATATGAAATTTCTGTTGGGCTCATGGTAGGCATCATTGGAAGTGCGGTCTTCCTGTACATGTTATTAAGGAGGAAACGCTATGCGTAAAAAACATACATTATTCCTCGTTGCAGCCATTGCAACAGTGCTTGTCGTCATCTTTATTACCTTTCAAATGGGGTACTGGCAATACACAGTGCCAAGCCGTTTAAAAAAGGTGCTTGCGATGACATTAACGGGAGGGGCTATTGCGTTTTCATCTGTTGTGTTCCAAACCTTAACGAATAACCGAATCTTAACACCAAGCATCCTTGGGTTAGACGCACTGTACTTGTTCTTGCAAACAGCGATTATTTATCTTTTTGGATCAACCAATTTCATGATCGTCAATAAAAACCTGAATTTTTTCATTTGCGTTGGGTTGATGATTCTTTTTTCCGTGCTGCTTTATACGGTGATGTTTAAACGCAAAAACAAGCACATTTTCTTACTCCTGCTTATCGGGATTGTATTTGGTACATTGTTCAAAAGTCTTTCTTCTTTTATGGAAATGCTCATTGATCCAAATGAATACCAGGTCGTACAGGATAAATCCTTTGCAAGCTTTAATCATATGAACACAGATATCCTACTCATCGCTTCTGTTTTATTTTTGGCGCTTTGTCTTTATATTTGGTCATTCCGCGCTAAATTAGATGTGGTGTCGTTAGGAAAGGAGCATGCTGTAAATCTCGGAATTGACTATGACGGTATCACAAAAAAGATGCTGATCGTCATTGCCGTTCTTGTTTCTATTGCAACTGCCCTCGTCGGCCCGATTACATTTCTTGGCTTACTTGTCGTAAACGTAGCAAGAGAGCTATTTCGTACATATCGGCATACGTACTTGCTATTAGGCTCTTTTTTCATTAGTGTCATTGCCCTTGTAGGCGGGGAGTTTCTTGTCGAAAAGGTATTTACCTTTCAAACGCCACTTAGTGTTTTGATTGATTTAGTGGGCGGATTGTATTTTATTTACTTACTTTTAAAGGAGAGTCGTTCATGGTCGTGATGAAGGAAGTCAGTAAGACATATAACGGAAAAACAGTGCTTCACGAAACAACTGTCAGTGTGAAAAAGGGACAGCTGACCTCTCTCATTGGTCCAAATGGTGCGGGCAAAAGTACGCTTTTGTCCATCATGAGCCGCCTGATTCAGCCAGACACAGGCGCACCTTATTTAGAGGACAAACCATATAGCGTGTACCCTCCGCAAGAGCTTGCGAAAAAGATGAGTATTTTAAAGCAGTCCAATCACATGAGTGTACGCCTGACCGTTCGGGAGCTCGTCAGCTTTGGCCGCTTTCCTTATTCCCAAGGCCATCTGACAAAAGAAGATGAGAAGATGATCGATGTGTCCCTTCAATACATGAGGCTCGTCGATATCCAGCATCAATACTTGGATGAACTAAGCGGAGGACAAAGGCAAAGAGCCTTTATTGCGATGGTGCTGGCTCAGGATACGGATTATATTTTCTTAGATGAGCCTTTAAACAATTTGGATATGAATCATTCTGTTGAGATGATGAAACTATTTAAACAGCTCGTCAACGATCTTGGGAAAACGATTGTTGTGGTTCTCCATGATATTAACTTTGCATCTGTGTATTCCGATCATATCATCGCCTTAAAAGATGGACAGGTGATCAAAGAAGGCGAAGTAGATGAAGTGATTCAAACAAATACACTTGAACAAATTTATGACATGCGCATACCGATTGAAGTCATTCAAAGTGAGCGTATTTGCTTATATTTTTCTTAAAAACATGAAGAGGTGATCAAGCATGAAAAAATGGATATGGATGATGACTGTATTAACAGCGATCGTTGTACTCGCTGCCTGCGGTAACCAAGGGAAAACAGAAGGAACAAATGAGGAAACCGTGACGGTAAAGGACATGCTGAATAAAGATGGTGTGAAGATCAAGAAAAACCCAAAAAAAGTCGTTGTGTTTGATATGGGAAGTCTTGATACGCTAGACAAGCTAGGTGTAAATGTGACAGCATTACCAAAACAAGTGGTGCCAAAATATCTATCCAAATATGAGGATGATAAATATGAGAATGTCGGCGGTTTAAAAGAGCCGAACTTTGAAAAAATTGCAGAGTTAGATCCAGATTTGATTATTATTCAGCACCGTCAAGCAGATGCATTCGATGAATTTTCTAAAATTGCCCCTACGATTTTGATGGATGTAGACAATGCCAACTATATGGAATCATTTAAAAAGAATGCCACGACGTTAGGGGAGATTTTTGATAAGGAAGACGAAGTCAAAAAAGAACTTGCAGCCATTGATCAGAAAGTGGAAGCATTAAAGAAACAAGCAAAAGCGTTAAAGCAAGATGGTTTGATGATCATGGCCAACGATAGCAAAATGACTGCGTTTGGTCCTAAGTCAAGATACGGTCTCATCCATGATGTGTTTGGTATTACGCCGGCAGATCAAAAGCTTAAGCCATCTGACAAACACGGACAAAGCATTTCGTATGAGTACATGGTCAAAACGAATCCGGATTACTTATTTGTCGTTGATCGAGGCGCAGCGATCGGAGAAGAAACATCTGCGAAGCAGCTTGTTGAAAATGATTATGTGAAATCAGTCAAAGCGATCAAAAACAACCATGTGGTGTATTTGAACTCTGACATGTGGTATTTATCTGGCGGAGGTCTTGTATCATTAACTGCCATGATGGATGAAGTCAAACAAGGAATTGAACAATAATAATGATGAAAGCTGCTCGTTTCGAGCGGCTTAGATTGTTGACAAAGGGCTATTATTTTAGCCCTTTGTCTTCTTTTGGACAAGGATTTAAAGGGACAAGTTCATGTGCAAACAGGCACATACGCTAAGTGGTGATGAAGCATTAGCGTTTGTGAGAACGAGAAAGGTAGATAGTGACCTTATGTGCGGAAAGCGCTAAATGGAATCACTTCAATCCATCTTTGAAAAATCTAAATCCATTTCATCGATACCGTCATATGACAACATCATTGATACATTTGGTGATAATGTCTCAACCAATCTATCCATGAATCAGTTTTTTGGTCTTTCCCTTTACTGAGTTCACTAAAGTCAGTGGATACCATACAGCTAAAGGGGCACGATTATCACTGGAAATGTGTTTTACTTTGAGTTAGATGGACCAGGATTAGATGAAGTAACTCAAGAAATGAGAAAACAACTTGAATTATCATAAATGGGAAGAAGCTTGCCGCTGTGGCAGGCTTTTTTACTTTTAATAGTTCCAGAGTTGCTGGCATCGTTCGGTACTACACGAATTTAAAGTCATCTGGGATCATACACTTTTCTTCCTTCACTTGTGTTCAGCGAGGGAAACGTTGTGTAGGCTGCACTTGTAAATTGTGTCGTTTCTGTATGGCTCCTGTTTGTAGAGGTGCTGATACAGAAACTTTTAACTATTTTTATTTTGCCTGATGGAGAAAATAACGAGTAAGCAGCTCCTCTACACGATGCCGTATACGTGGATTAAAGTATTTATGTTTTTCTTCATAGCCATTCATCACAAATAAATACGTCGTAAACGCTTCATCGTGTTCAATTTGCTGTACCTTCATTTTTTTTTTATGTAGATCCTGTTTCAATTGATAAAGTTCTTTTTGCGTTTCTTTTAATGCAGAGGTGACAAGCTGAATATATGGTTCATTTAGTTTAAATGGTTGATGTTCTTTTAATTGGGCCAAGTCGCGATTGAGGATGGAGATAACCATTGGAAAAAAGATGGCCTGTTCCATCATCTGAAGATGTATTCTTGATAGTCTCGTCATGTCCATGCCTGCTTTCTTTGTATAGAACATTTGTTCTTATTTATTATATCCAATGAGGCAAAAAATCTCAAGGGGTTGAGGGCTGCATTTGTATTTTTAGGTTTTCTATGTAAAATGAAAAGTAGACAAACCTTGAAGGAGTCAAACAAGTTGTCATCATTTCTATCCATATTTACTCATGAAAATATCACATCATTTTTCGAGAGCTATAAGGCCTTTGGACCAATTGTGGCCATATTGCTCCCTTTAATAGAAGCATTTCTTCCGTTTTTACCTCTTGTTGCTTTTGCTGTGGCTAATGCAAATGCCTTCGGACTTTGGGAAGGCTTTTTATTGACGTGGATTGGAGCCAGTGCAGGGTCTATCCTTGTCTTTATACTGATTAGAAAATTTGGACAGATGAGGATGCTGAACTTTATTAGCAGACACCCTTCCATTAAGAAGCTGATGCTTTGGGTGGAAAAGCGGGGGTTTGGCCCGTTGTTTATTTTACTCTGCTTTCCTTTCACGCCTTCTGCTGCCGTCAATGTAGTAGCAGGCCTATCAAGAATGAGTAACTGGCAATTTTTATTAGCCGTTTTATCAGGTAAGTGTGTCATGATTTTTATCATCAGTTTTATTGGCTATGATCTTTCTGATTTAGTAAAGAATCCGTTAAGAAGTGTTTTTGCGGTTCTAGTCATCGCTTTATTATGGTATGTTGGAAAGAGAGTAGAAAATTGGTTGAACTTTCGAATGATCAAGCGTGAGGAGAAAGGAAGCTCTTAATGAAGAAGAAGCCATTACTATGGTTGATGATTATTACATGCATAGTCTTATTGTTCCAAGTAAAGAATTTCATGTTTGTCACATACAAAGTAGAAGGGGTTAGTATGGACCCGACATTTACAGATGGAACAGAATTAATAATCAACAAGTTCTCGCCAAAACTCACGAAAATTAGCCGATTTGATTACGTTCTATTTCATGGGTCTAAAAATCAAATTTTGATCAAACGGGTCATTGGTCTTCCCGGAGAAACGATCAAGTATCATAATGATCAGCTATTTATCGATGGTGAAAAATGGAAAGAGCCGTATTTAAAAGAGCAGAAAGAACATAAAATGGGGAACGTCCTGACAGGTGATTTTCACCTAGAAGACATCACAGGGCACGATAAAATACAAAACAATCATTTCTTCGTGATCGGAGATAACCGATTGCATAGCTTTGACAGTCGGCATTTTGGGACCATCTCAAAGGACCAAGTAGTCGGGGTAAAGAGGAATAACGACGAATAAAAAAAGAGAGGCCTTTGCAAGCAGGTGAAGTGACCCCCTTAAGTTAGACACGGTATTTATTAGACAGCTTTCGAGGCATGAGTTCGATATTGTATCGGACTCATGCCTTTTAGTTTCGTCTTTATACGTGTGTGATTGTAGTAATCAATATATTGTTCAAGTTCTTGCTTGAAGTGTTCGATGTCCTCAAATTCTTTTAGGTATAGAAATTCAGACTTTAAGATACCGAAGAAGTTCTCGATAAC
>NZ_JBAWSW010000067.1:0-7730 GCF_037104745.1 Bacillus sp. FJAT-53060 | reverse complement strand
CCACGTGTTACTCACCCGTCCGCCGCTTACATCCGGGAGCAAGCTCCCTTCTGTCCGCTCGACTTGCATGTATTAGGCACGCCGCCAGCGTTCGTCCTGAGCCAGGATCAAACTCTCCGAAAAAGAACAAAACCGAAGTTCTGTTTTTCGTCAGTTTGACTGACTACCTATGAAGTATCATAGGATTTTTTTATAATAACTCGAATTAACAGGTACGTTTTGTCTTGTTTAGTTTTCAAAGATCATCTTAGCCGTTCTTAGCGGCTTTAATAATATAACATTTGGCTTCATCTTATGTCAATAACTTTTTTCAAGTTTATTTCCCGAAGCGTTTTGTGTTTGTCACTGTGTCAGCGACGATTAATAATTTATCACGAAAACATTCTATCGGTCAACGTCTTTTTAAAACTTTTATTGAAATAGTTTTATTGTGCATGACAATCCCTTGTCCCGCATACAATCAAGTAACAATCTTTGGACAAGGCAGGAGTGTTTGAATTGAGTAGATTATATGTGTTACCTATTAAACGGCTAAAGCAAGTTGGCTTTATTCTTGTAGCGGCCCTTGCAGCTGCAAGCTTTTTTTATGTACAAAAGGTACCGCCGCTGTCTGTATTTAAAACCGAACATGGACCACGAGCGATTTATAAAGGAGAGACCTCATCAAAAAATGCCTCCCTTACTTTTAATATTGGATGGGGTGATGAGAAGGCTGTTCCTATTTTAAATGTCCTTCGAGAGTACGATATAAAGAACGCTACTTTCTTTCTGTCTGCTTCTTGGGCTGAGCGTCATCCTGATATCGTGAAACGGATTAGAGAGGACGGCCATCAAATTGGCAGCCTTGGCTATGCATATAAAAATTATAGCCAGCTTGAAGAAAAGGAAATAAAGCGAGATCTTGTCCGAGCACAAAATACCTTTCAAAAGCTTGGACTAGATGACATTCAACTATTAAGACCGCCAACTGGAAAATTTAACGAAACAGTATTGAAAATTGCAACACAGTACGGCTATACCGTTGTACATTACAGCATCAACTCACAGGATTGGCTGAACCCGGGCGTGGAACAGATTGTTCAAAATGTAAATGATCGAATAAAAAGCGGAGACATCATTCTCCTTCACGCCTCAGATTCAGCAACCCAAACCGCTAAGGCCTTACCAGCGATCTTGAAACACTTAAAAGAAAAGAATTTAAAAAATGTCACGGTTGGCGAGCTGATTTCTAATACAAAAACAAAATCAACTGAGGTTAAGTAGCTTTTGTCTTTGAAAACCGCGGCATAGCTAACAGCTGAAACGCATTACAGCCTAATAGCGGGAAAAGCATTAAATACAGCCAGTCCTCTTCATTGACTCTGAGCGCCGGGAACCATTCTAACGACGTGATGACGACCATAAGAAACATTGCGGAAATAAATGTTTTCTTTGAGGACTGCTGCTGTTTAAAATAAGCCACGATCAATGCAAACACACCAATAAAGACAGGTAGCCACAAGTATGGAAAAAATGATTCATTCTCCGCGAAAAACAAAAATCGCAAATAAGCTAAATCAAACAGCACAAAAATCACAAGAAACAGCTGAATGGTATTCCATAAAGAATGTGATCGGAAAATCTCAAGTGCAAACCGGTGCACTGTTAAGAAAACAACGAACCCCATCTGACTAATCACACTAAAGATCATCCCCACACCAATGAACCAAAATAACACTGACCCAATCTCTAGAATGTCAAACGATACAAACAGCTTCTGATATTTCCCCCACTCCAGCGCAAAACCTACCAAGCTTGTAATGACCGCTCCAACAGCCAACACAGAGAAGAAAAAACGAACTAAATCCCGACTTTTCATTGAATTGATCCAACCCCTATTTTTGTTATGTATAAATTCACGTGAAACATTCATATTAAAAGTAAGACATGTAACGAAAGGAGCCACAGTATGTCAAAAGGCATCTTGCGTATAATGAGCTGTTTTCTTCTTTTATCACTAACAGCTTGTGCTCCCAAAACCCAATCCTCATCTAATATGGACTATGACGAAACGAAGAAAATGGTCGTGGATATTTTAAAAACAGATGACGGTAAAAAGGCCATTCAACAGTTATTAAATGACGAGGCAATGAATGAAGCTTTGGTAATGGATGAACAAACTGTGAAAAAAACAATAGAGAAAACACTGACTTCTGATAAAGGCAAAGAGTTCTGGAAGAAAGTCTTTGAGGATTCTAAATTTGCCGAGACTTTCGCAAAATCTATGCAACCACAGCATGAAAAGATGTTAAAACAGTTAATGAAGGACCCTGACTATCAACAGCTAATGATGGATATTCTCAAAGATCCTGAGATGGAAAAGAAATATGGTGAACTAGTCAAAAGCAAAGAGTTCAGAAAGCACTTAGAAACAGTCATTACAGAAACATTAAGCAGCCCTCTTTATAAGAAGAAATTCGAAGATGAGCTGAAAAAGGCAGCGACTAAAAGCAGCAGTGGTTCCAACGATCAAGAAAGCGAAGGAAGCAGCAGTTAAAAATAACCGAGTGGCATAAGGTCCACTCGGGCTTTCATTATGCTTTCACTGCTAATTGTTTAATGACTTGATTGGCAATGTGTTGATAGACTTCTCCTGTTGGATGACTCGCATCATAGACGGAAGGCGCAAAATCATCTTCATTCCAATCAGGCTGTCTTAAAGGAATTTGGCCAAGGACCGATACTCGCAGCTCTTCAGCTAGCTTGTCACCGCCGCCTTTTCCAAAGACATATTCCTTTTCACCTGTTTTTTTACTCTCGTAATAGCTCATATTCTCAACAACCCCAAGCACCTCGTGATCTGTTTGCAGTGCCATTGCACCTGCTCTCGCAGCAACGAAGGCAGCCGTAGGATGCGGTGTTGTAACAATGATCTCCTTACAGCTTGGAAGCATTGTATGAATATCGAGCGCTACATCTCCCGTTCCAGGCGGAAGGTCTAATAGTAAGTAATCTAATTCTCCCCACTCGACTTCGTGGAAGAAGTTATTTAGCATTTTACCAAGCATCGGCCCTCTCCAAATGACCGGTGCATTTTCTTCAACAAAAAAGCCCATTGAAATCACTTTGACGCCAAAGCGTTCCACAGGTATAATTCTTTCCCCTTTCACTGTTGGTCTGACAGTGATTCCCATCATATCCGGTACACTAAAGCCGTAAATATCAGCATCAATCAGTCCGACTTTTTTCCCAAGACGAGCTAATGCCACAGCAAGGTTAACGGAAACGGTTGATTTTCCAACGCCACCCTTCCCACTCGCAATCGCTAAGAACTCAGGCGGTTTTTTAGAGTTGAGCAGGTTTTCTTCCTCTTCTTGTGATGGCATAAACTTTTCAAGCGTTTCCTGAGGCAGTTCTTCAAAACGAAGTCCTACTGTATTAGCACCCGCTGCTTTTAAGGCTTGTACGATACCTTGCTGCAGCTTCATCTGCTCAGCAGTGCCGGTTTTGGCAATGGCGACCTTTAAGCTCACATGCTCTTTTTCAGGCTTTAGGCTGATTTGCTTGATGGCATCTAGCTCACCAAGTGGTATATGAAGGAAAGGTTCTTCCATCTTCCCAACTAGTTTTCTCACATCATCTTGTCCGATCATAGCAGAACCTCACCCTTTATTGAATTCGTTTACACTCCAAGTATATCATACATATCCTTACAATGTCTGTCCTGTTTTCCTGCGATCAAAAGGAAAAAGCCCCTTATTCAGGCGGCTCTTTTTGCTCTGTTAAATATCTTAGAATTCCTTTATAAATGGAGGCGGCAATTTGATCCTGATACTTAGGTGTTGCCAACTGACTCGCCTCTTTCGGGTTGGAGAGAAATCCGATCTCCACAAGAGCTCCTGGCTTTGTGACATTTTGCATTAAATAAATGCCATTGATCCGCTTCGCCTTTCGATCTGTGTTTTCAAGGTTGCTGCGCAATTCATCTTGAATGAACTTCGCTGCCTTTTCATTTTCTTCATACTTTCCGTAAAAGAACGTCTGCGCTCCGCTCCATTTGTTCGATGGAATCGCATTTAAATGAATGCTTAAATAGAGATCCGCTTCCGACTCATTGATTACTTTTACACGGTTTCTCAAATCCTCCGCTTTCTTACGGGCATATCCTTTTGTATTCTTTGATGATAGATCAGAATCATCCTCTCGGGTCATGAGAACAAGCGCTCCCTGCTCCTGTAAATAGTCTCGTATCTTCATGGACACATCCAGTGCAATCTCTTTTTCAAGTAGCTCGCCACTTACAGCACCGCCATCTGGACCGCCGTGACCCGGATCTAAATAGATGATCTTTCCACTAAGAGGCAAATTCCACGATTTCCACGAATCATCATTTAGAAATTGAAATCTGAATAAGAATAAGAGGACAATAAACCCAATTAAAAACCCTGTCCACTTCAGTTTTCTTTTCATCCCTGTCCCTCCCATACGCCATTATTTTATAGATATGGGACAAGGGCTTGAAATATGCTTAGTGCAGCCGAAGCTTGTGTCTTTTTTCTGATTCACGAAAGCCTTCCTGCCACCACATGCTTAAAAAGTCTTTCGCAAATGGATATAGAGATGACATCTTTTGCTCCATTCGGAACATATTTCCCCACGATTGCAAACACCCTGTCAACTCCTCAATCAGCTCATCATCCTCCTGGGATGAACGCTTCTTAATATCGTCGAACGATTCACCGTGCTTACTTAACTCACCGTATCTTCCACCGGCTAAAAAAGCTTCGATTGCGAAATCAATACAGCCATCACTCATAATACCGGCTGGATCATCAGCAAACGGAAACAGCTTCTTCGTGAATTTGTCCGAAGCGGCCGTCACTCGTTGAAGAGACAATGTACGCAAAAGCTTCTTTTCAAGCGCGACATCTCGTTTTGTTTTCAATTGATAAAATGAAAGCACTTCTGCCATTGACTGAACTCCTTTTTTCTTTGTATTGTTCGTTGCTTTGAACAAAACATGCAGTTCAGTAAATGGAAATGAAGTGATCAGTGATCTGTTGAAATGGACACTTGAAATGGCAAAGGGGCAAAATGAAGAAATGGATGTATATATGTCCGCATGCATTAGTCAAGCCACCGAGAAAGAGAGAGCGACATTAAAGGGATAGAAGACATATCCTTAAAACAGCTTTTCAAGCATAAAAATTCGTATCTTGGTGACAACTCAGCAATTTGCGACATTTTATCAGACCTTCCAGGGGGCGTCATTCGTTAATTTGAAATCGTCAATTGACGCAAATGCACTTTTTATTCTTGTCGATAACATAGAATAAGTGACACTCAAGATGAACTCTAACGACGAGCCATCCGTCACGTTTAAAAGACAACAGCTAGAAAAGAAGCTGCCTCACTCATTTTGAGTCGTACAAAGAAAATACAAAACTTTGGCAGAAAGAGCTTGTAGATGGAATAGTGAAGTAAAAAGAAAAACGCCAAGCCTTGCACAAAACGTTTCCGATGGAGAAATAATAAAGAACAGAGGGATGTCGCCCCTCTGTTCTTTTGATTATGTAGTGAAAGATCGGATCAATTGTTGTCGAAAGGTTCGATCCATCGCTATCGTCACCATAAATTCATTAAATACTTCTCCAATCCAGTGCGAATTTTTCGCTTTCGGATCATTGATAAAAAGAGATATTGACATTGACGAAGTATCCGTTTTTCGATATAAAGCCGCTGTGAAGACAAACAATGTTGAACCCCCTTTATACCAAAAATATTGATCTGCTTCCGTCATCACTGTTTCTCCGAGCACAATTTGGCTAAAAAGACGCTTTTCTTCTGTTGTTAACAGCTCATCCTGCAGACGTTTCATAAAATGTGCATATTGATTGGTTGTAGACCTTGTCATCTTTTGCGTCAGTAATGATTGAATACGCCAGCTTAATAAGTTCTTTTTCGTCATTTTTTCTTCTAACGCCTTTTTATGCTCTGGGTCATTTTTCATGATATTGAAAATCTCAATCATCAGAGATTTGTATTGTTCATGGGATACACCGCTCATTTGCTTGAATGCATCCCGCCGATGATCAGATACATAGGATGACCACAAAAGCTTTGGCGTCAGCGGCATGAGTTCATCATGTTCTGTAAGACCTGCTTGTTTCAGTCGATCAATAAAATAATCCGTACAAGCATTTGAACTCACTTGCATCATTCCTTTTGCTACATCTTGCTACATCTAGCAAAGACACATGTTCAGAAAAATCATTGACTTCCAGCCAGTATTTATGTGCACCGCCATCTGTTCTATCAATATAAAACCGCTCTACATCAGACAATGCCACTTTTTCTTCTAGCTTGATGCCGCTGGATACAGCTTTAACAAAATGAAATAAAACCACTAATTTCACCGTACTTGCAAGTGGCGTTTTTTGATCAGCATTCCATTCTAACACCACATCATCATTTTCAATGATTGTCACTGATACGTCCTTATTGTTTTTTGTGACAAATGTCAAAAGATCTTCCTTCGTTTTCTTCATATCTCTTTTATACAGCAAGACTTGAACCACCACGTAAAGTATGACCACACCTAAGACAACTAGACCGATTTTGAGTAACATGTTTCTCCTTTCCAAACAACTGAGGATTTATATATTAAATATAACAAATATTTCAAATAAAAGCACAAAAAAGCAAAGATGTTTGAATCCCTTTGCTTCAGAGAAGATGCAGCTGTAGACGTCAAGTTGAATTTTACACTTTTTGCTCGTTTCCCTTTTACACTTCTGCTGAAAATATGCTCGTCCTGGTTCTCATACGATAACTTTCCTCATTCTCTCCGCCATGAATAACCTCTACTCGGTGTAATAAACGATCTAAAATTGCTGTCGTGACCAATTAAATTTCCCCATTCCTCTGGACTTTTATTAGATGTTAGGATAACTGAACTTCGTTCATCAGACCGTAGACAAACCCCACCTTTACTTCAAGTAAAAGTGGGGTTTGTCTACGTCTGAGAGGGGAACTTATACTAAGTTCCCTCTTTTTTTGCTTAAAACAAAAAACGGATATGATATCTCCTATATTTAATAACTACTAGATGATGAAACTGAAAAACTTGTGAATCGGCTACACTGAGTTAGACATATAAATTAAGGTCAGATAGACTTGTTTAAAACCTTATACAAGGAGCGTCTACTATGACCAAACGAACACGCCGTACGTTTACAAAAGAATTTAAGCAACAAATGGGTCAATTACACGAGAACGGTAAGCCCAAAAGCGAGATTATTAAAGAGTATGAACTAACCCCGTCTTCATTGGATCGGTGGATCAGTCAGTTTACGAAGAGTGGCTCATTCAAAGAAAAAGATAATCGATCATCTGAAGAAACAGAGCTCATGAAGCTGCGTAAAGAAAACCAACGCCTGGCCATGGAGAATGATATTTTAAAGCAAGCCGCGCTGATCATGGGACGAAAGTAAATGTGATTCACAATAATCGTCACAAATACTCGGTATCAGCAATGTGCGACGTCCTACATCTCCCAAGAAGTACCTTCTATTATGAAGCAAAAACAGTCGAATCAAATGACGATGAACTGGAAGAAGTCATTCGAGACATCTTTTACGAAAACCGTCAAAACTATGGGACACGCAAAATCAAAATTGAACTTAGAAAGCGAGACTGGATTGTATCCATAAGAAAGATTGGCCGTATGATGAACAAGCTTGGCCTTGTTT
>NZ_JBAWSW010000066.1:0-7744 GCF_037104745.1 Bacillus sp. FJAT-53060 | reverse complement strand
GTTCTATCTTAACAGGATTGATCGAACTACGACCAACATCGTAGAACGCACTGTCAAAGAATACATTTATTATTATAACAACATTCGTATTCAAACAAAACTAAACAACCAATCACCGATAAACTATCGGCAATTGGCTGTATAAAGGTGTTTTGATCCCTGTCTCAAAAACGGGGGTCAGTCCCATGTTCAGCTGCAAGCTTTTTTTATTTGCGTTTTCTGCCAAGACCCATGGCATTCTCCATTTTTTTCAGCATTTTATTTGCCGCACGGTTTGCCTTTTCAGCACCTTCATCTAGAATGCGGTCAAGCTCATCTGACTCAATGAGATCATAGTAGCGATCTTGTATTGGTTTTAAAGCATCTAACACAACGTTCGCAAGATCTCCTTTAAATTCACCATAACCTTTACCTTCATACTTTTGTTCAAGCTCCGCAATTGATACGTTACCTAATACAGAATAAATCGTCAGCAGGTTGGCGATTCCAGGCTTGTTTTCTTTGTCATATTTGACGATCCCCTCTGAATCGGTCACAGCACTTTTAATTTTCTTTTCTAGCTGCTTTGGTTCATCTAATAAGGTAATGAAGGACTTTTGGTTCGGATCTGATTTGCTCATTTTTTTCGTTGGATCAGTTAAAGACATGATCCGAGCACCTTCTTTTGGAATTTTTACTTCTGGTACAGTAAAGATATCGTTATACTTTCGGTTAAAGCGCTCAGCAAGCATTCTTGTCAATTCAAGGTGCTGCTTTTGATCCTCACCGACAGGGACTAAATCAGTACCGTATAATAAAATATCACCAGCCATTAATGGCGGATACGTTAACAGCCCTGAAACGACAGCCTCTTTACCAGCGGATTTGTCCTTAAATTGGGTCATTCTTTCTAATTCCCCTATATAAGCAACACATTGCAACATCCATCCTGCCTGGGCGTGAGCAGGTACCTCTGATTGGATAAAGAGTGTCGCCTTCTCTGGATCAAGTCCTACTGCCAAATAAAGAGCCGCTAAGCTTCTAATATTTTGACGAAGAGCTAAACGATCCTGTCTCACTGTAATGGCATGCTGATCCACCACACAAAAATATCCATGATAGTCATCCTGCAAATCAACAAATTGCTTCATTGCTCCAATATAGTTCCCTAATGTCACAGAACCGCTAGGCTGAATGCCTGAGAAAATTGTCTTCTTTGTCATACTAAAACCTCTTTTCTTCAATATAAAAAGGCCCACCCGCCACTTTTCAACAGAAAAGGGACGAATGAACCGTGGTACCACCCTTGTTATTTCAATCAGAAATCACTCAAGACGTTGATAGCGGAGACTGCTCCGTCTAAACCTACTAACTTTTGCGAAGTGTTCGGTTAGATGCTCCAAAGCCCATTCCATACAAGCCATTATCTGCTCGCACCAGCCGCAGACTCTCTGTAAATGGTGAATATATGTACTCTTCTTCTTCATCGCAACAGTATGTCTATCCATTATAAAGGAAGCCCATGAAAATGTCACGAAGCCGTTATGTGACCTTCTCTTCATGGCGTTAACACTTAAAATTTTAAATAAAATATAAATTATCTGTCAGAATTTTTTTAAAAAAGGACGATTAATTATATGTATAAAACTTTATTATTACGGAATTTGGTAAATTATTTTAATCAATTTACGCTTTAATTTGTTGAAGTGATTAAGACTTTAGTTTATAAAAATCCCTCTTTATCCCCATTTATGTTTTTAAAAAATATATAAAATTGATATTGCAATAAATTATTCTATTCATTATAATGAATTTGTTCACACGTTTGTGCTAGGCTCTTTACATAGTGAAAATTCAGAAAAAACAAAAGAAATAGAAAGTAAGTTATTTGGGGACTTTTTTACGCTATTTCTTAAATCTGAATTTCATCTTTATCGAGACCTTTGAACTAAAACATATTATAAGGGGGAATACAGTTGAAAAAGCGTTGGTCTGTTGTTACGTTAATGCTTATTTTCACACTTGTATTAAGCGCTTGTGGTTTCAGCGGAAACAAATCAGGCGACAGCACGAGCAGTTCTGGAAAGGCTAAAACAACATTAAATGTGAATATCTCCACTGAGCCTTTTTCTCTACATCCGGGTTTGGCAAATGATACAACTTCAGGGAGTGTCATCCGTCAGACTTTTGAAGGATTAACAAGAATTAACGCTGAAGGTAAGCCAGAAAATGCGATGGCTTCTGATATCAAAACAAGTGCTGATGGGAAAACATACACTTTCACACTTCGTGATGCAAAATGGTCTAATGGTGACCCTGTTAAAGCAGAAGATTTCGAATATGCTTGGAAATGGACATTAGATCCTAAAAATGAATCTCAATATGCTTATCAGCTTTACTATATTAAAGGTGCTGAAGCAGCTAACAAAGGGAAAGCAAAAGTTGCTGATGTTGGTGTGAAAGCTAAAGACGACAAAACGCTTGTAGTTGAGCTAGAGAACCCAACACCGTTCTTTACTGAACTAACTGCATTCTATACGTATATGCCAGTCAACAAAAAAGTGGCTGAAAAGAATAAAAACTGGTACACAAATGCTGGTGAAAACTACGTTTCTAACGGTCCATTCGTTCTTTCTAAATGGAAACATGGCGGTTCTATCACGCTTGAAAAGAATGATGAATACTGGGATAAAGACACTGTAAAACTGAAAAAGATTAACATGTCTATGATCAAAGATACAAACACTGAGCTTAGCATGTTCCAAAAAGGCGAGCTTGACTGGGCTGGTTCTCCAACTGGAAGCCTTCCAACTGAGTCTCTAAAAACATTGAAAAAAGATGACGATCTTAAAATTCAAACGATCGCTGGTATCTATAACTACAAATTCAACACAGAAGTAAAACCTTTAAACAATGCAAACATCCGTAAGGCTCTTGCTTACTCAATCAACCGTCAAGCGATTGTTGATAAAATTACACAAGGTGAACAAGTACCAGCTATGGCAATCGTTCCTCCAACAATGCAAGGTTTCGAGGACAACAAAACTGGCTACTTCAAAGATCATGATGTAACAGCCGCTAAAGAACTTCTTGAAAAAGGTGCCAAAGAATTAGGCTATAAGTCTGTTTCTGATCTTCCACCATTGAAATTGTCTTACAACACGGATGAAGGCCACCAAAAGATTGCACAAGCAATTCAAGAAATGTGGAAAAGAGACCTAGGTGTTAAAGTTGAACTTGATAACTCTGAGTGGAACGTTTATATCGATAAACTGCACAGTGGAGATTACCAAATCGGACGTATGGGCTGGTTAGGTGACTTCAACGATCCAGTGAACTTCCTTGAGCTTTACAAAGATAAAGACGGTGGAAACAATGACACTGGATGGGAAAGCAAAGAGTACAAACAATTATTGAATGATTCTGCGAAAGAAACAGATAAATCAAAGCGTGAAGAAATGCTGAAAAAAGCAGAAGAAATTATCATCAACGATATGCCTATAGCACCAATCTACTTCTACACTCAGCTTTGGGTACAAGATCCAAAACTTAAAGGTGTCGTCGTATCTGGACTTGGTGATGTTCAATACAAATGGGCATATTTCGAAAAGTAAGATTATAGAGTAAGAGATCTATGTCAAGGATCTTAAGGTATATGGAGGATGTCTCTCCATATACCTTTCTTGCTGATTAGAGAAATTGTTGTAAAATCATGGAGGTGCAATTCCGTTGCTTAAATATATCGGTAAGCGATTAATATATATTTTAATCACACTGTTTGTTATTGTAACTGCAACTTTCTTTCTCATGCAGGCAGCACCTGGTGGTCCATTCTCTGGAGAGAAGAAACTTCCTGCTGAAATTGAAGCCAATCTAAATGAGCACTACGGATTGGACAAGCCTTTATTTGTTCAATATGTCAGCTACTTAGGTTCGGTTGCAACATTAGATTTTGGTCCCTCATTTAAATATAAAGGACAAACTGTAAATGACTTAATCAGTTCTGGATTCCCCGTTTCCTTTACCCTCGGAATTGAGGCAATTCTCCTCGCATTAGCATTTGGTGTATTGTTTGGGGTCCTTGCAGCGCTTTATCATAATAAGTGGCAAGACTATACAATTGCCATTTTAACGATCTTTGGAATTTCCGTTCCAAGTTTTATTTTAGCAGCGCTATTACAATATGTATTTGCATCTGAGGCAAGCTCTTTAGCGATTTTCCCAGTTGCAGGATGGGAGTCTTGGGCAAGCACCGTGCTACCTTCTATTGCACTATCCTTCATGCCAATGGCCTTTATTGCTAGACTTTCACGGTCAAGTATGCTTGAAGTACTAAACAGTGACTACATTAGAACGGCTAGAGCGAAAGGATTAACGAAATCAGCTGTTACGATCAAACACGCCATTCGAAACGCATTGTTACCTGTTATTACATACATGGGACCAATGGCCGCTTCAGTTTTAACCGGTAGTTTTGTCGTTGAGAAGATTTTTGGTATTCCTGGATTAGGCTCTCACTTTGTCACAAGCATTACAAACCGTGATTACACTGTCATTATGGGTGTGACAGTCTTCTACAGTATCATTCTATTAATCAGTATTCTAATTGTTGACATCCTCTACGGTATTATCGATCCTAGAATTAAACTGACGAAGGCGAAGAAAGGGGTCTAACACATGGAAGAGATGAGAAAAGATTTATTTGTGCCTGCGACGGCTGACGCAGCAGAATCTGAAAAAATTTCTAAACCTAGTCTATCTTTATGGAAGGATGCTATGCTTCGCTTCCGTGCAAATAAACTTGCAATGGTCGGGCTCACAATCATTTTTATTATTGTGATACTGGCAATCTTCGTTCCGATGTTTTCTAAATACGATTACTCGACGACAGATTTGCTTAATGCAGACCAGCCACCTTCAAAAGAACACTGGTTTGGTACAGATGATTTAGGACGAGACATGTTTGTTCGTACATGGGTAGGTGCAAGAATTTCGATCTTCATCGGTCTTGCTGCAGCTATTCTTGACGTGATCATCGGCATTATCTGGGGAAGTATTGCTGCATTCAAAGGCGGCCGTACAGATGAAGTCATGATGCGTATTGCAGACGTTTTATGGGCTATTCCAACATTACTAATGGTTATCTTAATGATGGTTGTTCTACCAAAAGGTTTATTGACGATTATCCTCGCCATGACAGTTGTAGGCTGGATTAACATGGCACGTATTGTTCGGGGACAAGTTCTACAATTGAAAAGCCAGGAGTACGTTCTTGCAGCACAAACATTGGGTGCGAAAACTTCTAGACTGTTATTTAAACATTTGATTCCAAACTCAATGGGACCAATTCTTGTCACGATGACACTAACGATCCCTTCTGCTATTTTCACTGAGGCATTCTTAAGCTATCTAGGACTCGGTGTACCAGCTCCATTAGCTAGTTGGGGAACAATGGCGTCTGATGGAATCCCGGCCATGACGTACTATCCGTGGAGATTATGGTTCCCAGCCGCATTTATCTGTATAACAATGTTTGGTTTTAACGTGGTTGGAGACGGACTAAGAGACGCTTTAGATCCGAAGTTGCGTAAATAAGGAGTGATTAGGATGGAACGTGAACGTATTCTAGAGGTCAAAGACCTTGCAATCTCATTTAAAACATATGGTGGAGAGGTTCAAGCCATTCGTGGTGTGAACTTCCATTTAAATAAAGGCGAGACACTCGCAATTGTAGGTGAATCTGGTTCTGGTAAAAGTGTGACATCACAGGCCATCATGAGACTAATTCCGATGCCTCCAGGTTATTTTAAGCGCGGAGAGATCCTGTTTGATGGACAAGATATCATTAAGAAAACGGAAAAACAAATGGAAGCGATTCGAGGAAAAGACATCTCTATGATTTTCCAGGATCCGATGACGTCTTTGAACCCTACGATGAAGGTCGGGAAACAAATTACAGAAGTACTATTCAAGCACGAACATATTTCAAAAGAAGCGGCTGAAAAAAGAGCCATTGAATTATTAGAGCTAGTTGGGATTCCAATGCCTGAAAAAAGAATCAAACAATATCCGCATGAATTTAGTGGCGGGATGAGACAAAGAGTTGTCATCGCAATGGCACTAGCGGCAAATCCAAAGCTATTGATTGCCGATGAGCCGACAACTGCACTTGATGTAACGATCCAGGCACAAATTTTAGAATTAATGAAAGAAATTCAGCAAAAAGTGGAAACATCGATTATCTTCATTACCCACGATCTAGGTGTCGTCGCCAATGTAGCTGATCGTGTAGCCGTCATGTATGCAGGGCAGATTGTTGAGACAGGTACTGTCGATGAAATTTTCTACAATCCGAAACATCCATATACATGGGGACTTTTAGCATCAATGCCAAGTTTAGATACAGATGGTGGATCTGAAGGGAAGCTGTCAGCGATCCCAGGGACACCGCCAGATCTAACAAACCCGCCGAAAGGAGATGCATTTGCACTCCGCAGCGATTATGCAATGAAAATTGACTTTGAACAAGAACCGCCAATGTTCAAAGTATCAGATACGCATTATGTAAAATCATGGCTACTTCATCCAAATGCACCTAAAGTTGAACCGCCTGCTTCAGTAAAGGCGAGAATGCGTGAACTAGAAGGTAGCTACGAAAAACCTGTATTAGTAAAAGAGGGTGAATAGCATGGCAGAAAAACTGTTAGAAATTAAAAATTTAAAGCAGCATTTCCATACAGTAAGAGGAACTGTGAAAGCGGTAGACGGTGTCTCATTTGATATTTACAAAGGTGAAACACTTGGACTTGTAGGTGAATCTGGATGTGGTAAATCCACAACCGGTCGTACCATCATCAGGCTTTATGATGCGACAGATGGAGAGGTTCTCTATAAAGGGGAAAGCGTACATGGGAAGAAATCAAGACAAAAAATGCTTGAATTCAATCGCCAAATGCAGATGATTTTCCAAGATCCATATGCTTCACTAAATCCTAGAATGACAGTCCTAGACATCATTGCAGAGGGCATTGATATTCATGGCCTTGCGAAAACACAGCAAGCGCGTAAAGAGCGTGTGTATCAATTGCTTGAAACAGTTGGTTTGAACAAAGAGCATGCAAACAGATACCCACATGAATTTTCAGGTGGTCAGAGACAGCGTATTGGAATTGCCCGTGCATTAGCTGTTGAGCCGGACTTCATTATTGCCGATGAACCAATCTCTGCACTAGATGTGTCGATCCAAGCGCAGGTCGTCAACTTAATGAAAGAACTGCAAGAAGAAAAGGGCTTAACCTATTTATTCATTGCGCATGACCTTTCGATGGTGAAATACATTAGTGATCGTATCGGCGTGATGTATTTTGGAAAATTGGTTGAGCTGGCACCAGCGAATGAATTATACGAAAACCCGCTTCATCCATATACAAAATCTTTACTATCTGCAATTCCGCTTCCAGATCCTGATTATGAGCGTAACCGTAAACGGATTAAATACGATCCATCTGTTCATAAAGGAACAAACACCGAGTTCCGTGAAGTGAAGCCAGGTCACTTTGTGAGTTGCACAGAGGAAGAGTTTAAAGAGATCAAGGCGAAACAATAAGAACGGAAAAGAAAGCACTGCAAGGTCAGTGCTTTCAGCTTGTAGACAAAGTCTACAAGCTTTTTTGTATAATAAGGGTAATAACACAATTCTGCGGGGGATGAACATGTTATCGAAACGTGAAGAAGAGAGAAGAAATCAATTAGAAGTAGTGGCTTT
>NZ_JBAWSW010000065.1:0-8101 GCF_037104745.1 Bacillus sp. FJAT-53060 | reverse complement strand
CTCAAAAAGCTAGCAAACTGGACATGGAAAGGACCATGTCCAGCGTAAGACAACTGATAAATTTTATCAAAATAAGTGAAAACCCCACTTTTACTTGAAGTAAAGGTGGGGTTTGTCTACGGTCTGATAAACCCCCATTTCGGGGGTTTATTTTTACTGTGTCATAAAAGAATTTAAAATATCTCAAAAACGATTTTGTTACATTAACAGAGCTTCAAGTTTTGCCTTTGTCTGTGAACCATAAATGCCGTCAGCAACAAACCCATGCATCATCTGGAACCGCTTGACCGCATCCGCCTGTTTTTGGTCCGTAATAGCCATGCTGTACACCTTTTAGAAGCAGTCGTGAATATTAAATCAGAACGGTTAGGGCATTCTAGTATAAAAACAACCGCAGACACTTATCTCCAAAAAATTGAGGAACCAAGCAATGGAAATGTATCTGCGGCATGTTCAGTAATTAAATGTTGTGGGTGTTTTGTGGGTGCTTAGCATAAATGTATCATTCAAGCACCTTAAATCCCCGGTAAATCAACGGTTAACCTATACTGCCTTCCATCTCGAACTTAATCAAGCGGTTCATTTCAACGGCGTATTCCATTGGCAGTTCTTTTGTGAATGGCTCGATGAAGCCCATGACAATCATTTCTGTTGCTTCTTCTTCAGAAATTCCGCGGCTCATCAAGTAGAATAGTTGTTCTTCTGATACTTTCGATACCTTCGCTTCGTGCTCTAATGAAATGTTGTCGTTTAAGATTTCATTGTAAGGAATGGTATCAGATGTTGATTTGTTATCCATGATGAGTGTATCACACTCGATGTTTGAGCGTGCACCCTCGGCTTTGCGTCCGAAGTGTACGATTCCACGGTATGTGACTTTACCGCCTTGTTTTGAAATCGATTTCGATACGATTGTTGAAGATGTGTTTGGTGCAAGGTGGATCATTTTCGCACCTGCATCTTGGTGCTGACCTTTACCTGCTAGGGCAATACTTAATGTCATCCCACGAGCGCCTTCACCTTTTAGGATCACCGCTGGGTATTTCATTGTCAGCTTAGAACCGATGTTTCCATCAATCCATTCCATTGTCGCATTCTCTTCACATACCGTCCGTTTCGTGACAAGGTTGAAGACGTTGTTTGCCCAGTTTTGAATCGTTGTATAACGGCAGTAGCCGCCTTTTTTCACGATGATCTCAACCACCGCACTGTGAAGTGAGTTTGTTGTGTACACTGGTGCTGTACAGCCTTCTACGTAATGCACATGTGCGCCTTCATCCACGATGATCAGCGTACGCTCGAACTGACCCATGTTTTCAGAGTTGATACGGAAGTATGCTTGAAGTGGTGTATCTACTTTTACGCCCTTTGGTACGTAGATAAATGAACCACCAGACCATACAGCCGAGTTCAGCGCAGCAAATTTGTTATCAGTCGGAGGAATGACTTTTGCCCAGTGTTCACGGAAGATGTCTTCGTTTTCTTTTAATGCGCTGTCTGTATCTTTAAACACAATTCCTAGATCTTCAAGGTCTTGCTTCATGTTGTGATATACAACTTCAGATTCATACTGAGCAGATACACCCGCTAAATACTTTTGCTCTGCTTCTGGGATTCCAAGCTTATCAAAGGTTTGTTTGATTTCTTCCGGTACTTCATCCCAAGAACGCTCAGAGCGCTCTGATGGCTTTACGTAGTACGTAATTTCATCAAAATTTAATGCATTTAAATCTCCGCCCCATTGTGGCATCGGCATGTTGTAAAAGTGCTCAAGAGATTTCAAACGGAAGTCGAGCATCCACTGAGGCTCTTCCTTCATACGAGATATTTCTTCAACGATTTCTTTTGTCAGTCCGCGCTCTGAACGGAAAATGGAAACGTCTTTATCAGAAAAGCCGTATTTATATTCACCAACATCTGGCATTTTTTTAGCCATCCATTTTCACTCCAATCTTATGATTTGCCGTTATCTTCGGCAGATGCGCCTTTTTCAAGCGCCTTCCAGGATAATGTTGCACATTTAATGCGGGCTGGGAATTTTGCCACTCCCTGTAGCGCCTCAATGTCACCAAGATCAATGGAATCGTCGTATTCTTTTCCTTGCATTATATCAGAGAAAATCTGAGACATTTTCAAAGCTGTTTCAATACCTTTCCCTTTAATCGCCTGCGTCATCATAGAGGCAGATGCCATGGAAATCGAGCAGCCTTCCCCCTCAAATTTCGCATCAGTGACTTTTTGGTCTTCGATTTTCATCGTTAGACGAATGCGGTCACCACACGTTGGGTTGTTCATATCGACGACAATGCTGTCGTTTAGTACACCTTTGTTTCTCGGATTTTTATAATGATCCATAATCACTTGTCTGTACAGTGTGTCTAAGTCTACATTAAAAGACATTCGTAAAATACTCCTTTGTCTTACGGAGCGCTGCAATCAGTTGGTCAATCTCTTGTTCTGTATTGTAAAGATAGAAGCTTGCTCTTGCAGTCGCTGATACACCAAGCCATTTCATGAGAGGCTGTGCACAGTGGTGTCCAGCACGAATGGCGACACCTTCTGTATCCAGAACTGTTGACGCATCATGTGGATGGACGTCGTCTAAATTAAACGTCACAAGTCCAGCTCGGTGCTCCGGCCCATAAACAGTCGCACCTTCAAGCTCCTTAAAGCGCTCAAGCGCGTAAGTGGCAAGCTGATGCTCGTAGCGGCTGACTTCGTCCATACCGATTTCATTTAAGAAATCGATCGCTTTTCCTAGTCCAACTGCTCCTGCAATAATCGGTGTTCCCGCTTCAAATTTCCACGGCAGCTCTTTCCAAGTGGAATCATACAGATCCACAAAATCGATCATTTCACCGCCAAACTCAGCAGGCTCCATATTATTCAAAAGATCCTTCTTCCCGTAAAGCACACCGATGCCAGTCGGTCCACACATTTTATGCCCAGAGAATGCGAAAAAGTCACAATCCATATCTTGAACATTAATTTGCATGTGCGGGGTACTTTGCGCACCGTCGACGACAATAATTGCACCGTGATCGTGAGCAATTTTGGCGATGTCTTTAATTGGGTTGATGGTTCCTAGTACGTTTGAGACATGTGTGACAGCGACAATTTTCGTTTGATGTGTGATTGTTTGCTTCACATTTTCAAGCGATAGCGTGCCGTCTTCCTGTAACGGAATATATTTTAATGTGGCTCCAGTTGCTTTCGCTGCTTGCTGCCAAGGGATGATATTCGCATGATGCTCCATATACGTAATGACAATTTCATCGCCCTCTTTGAGGTTTGCTCTTGCATAGCCAATCGCCACTGTGTTCAGTGCCGTTGTTGTTCCTCTAGTAAAAATAATCTCCTGGACAGAAGAAGCACCAATGAATGCACGAACTTTCTCTCTTGCACCCTCGTATGCGTCCGTTGCTTTCGTACCAAGGGTATGAACTCCCCGGTGGACGTTCGAGTTGTAAGACCGGTAATACTCATTCATTGTATCAATGACGACTCTTGGTTTTTGAGAAGTCGCTGCACTGTCCAAATACACCAAATCATGTCCGTTCACTTGCTGATGAAGGATTGGAAACTGCTCACGAACGTCTTTGATATTCATTATTTTACTTTCCTTTCAATCACAGAAATGAGCTGCTTTTTAACTCCTTCAATCGGCAGTTCTTTGACAACTGGATTTAAGAATCCATAAATGACAAGTCTTTCTGCATCTTCTTTGGAAATCCCGCGGCTCATGAGGTAATACAATTGAATTGGATCTACACGCCCAACAGATGCTGCGTGTCCTGCTGTTACATCATCTTCATCAATTAAGAGAATGGGGTTTGCGTCTCCGCGTGCTTTCTCGCTCAGCATGAGAACACGTGATTCCTGCTCGGCATTTGACTTTGTTGCGCCATGCTCGATTTTGCCAATTCCGTTAAAGATAGAGGATGCTTGGTCCTTCATGACACCATGCTTCAAAATATACCCTTCTGAGTTTTTACCGAAGTGGATGATGCTTGTTGTAAAGTTTTCCGTTTGATTGCCCCTGCCGACAACAACTGATTTCGTATCACCGAATGTGCCGTCACCCATTAGCTTTGTGATGTTTTCAGACACTGTGTCTCCATCATTCATGAGGCCAAGCGCCCATTCGATTTTACTATCACGGCCATTTGCCATACCGCGTCTGTTCACATAGACTGTTACACCTTCTGCAAGGTTATCTACTGCACCGTATGTGACGCAAGCATTCGCTCCTGTGAACACTTCAGCAACGATGTTGAAGATCGATTCTTCCGGCTTTGCAGTACTAATATAGTTTTCTACATATGTCACAGCACTATGATCGTCTGCTGCGACGATGACATGGTTAAACAAGGTTGTTTCGTCTTTTTCATGAAGATAGACGGCTTGAATTGGTGCTTCAAGCTCTACATTTTTCGGTACATAGAGGAAAGCTCCGCCATTGACTAAAGCAGCATGTAAAGCTGTTAGTTTATGCTCCTCCACTTTCACTGCATCTGTCATGAAATATTTCTTCACTAAATCTCCATGCTCACGAATTGCTGTATGAATATCAGTGAAGATCACGCCTTTGTCTTTAGCTTCTGCTGAAAGAGACAAGTATGCTGGCGTTTGATCACGCTGAATGTAGACTGTCTTATCCGTGTCCTCTAAATCAATCAGAGATTTCACTTCTTCTGGAAGCTCTTCTAGTGATCCAAATGGCGCACTTTCGACTGTATGCTTTTTGAAATTTGTTAAATTCCATTTTGAAATATTCGTTTTGTCAGGCTTTGGCATTGGGAGGTCTTCTGCTTTTTCAAGAGCCTGTAAGCGAAGGGAGCTCATCCATGCCGGTTCCTGATGCTTCTCGGAGAAGCTTTTGACATAATCTTGATCTACTGATAATTTCGTTTCTAATGTCATCAATAATCCTCCTAACGCTTACGCTTCTTGACCAACAGTTTCGTCTTCAATTCCTAACTCTTTTTTAATCCAGTCATAGCCTTCTGCTTCTAAACGCTGTGCAAGCTCTGGTCCGCCAGATTTCACAATACGTCCTTGCATCATCACATGGACATGATCTGGTGTAATGTAGTTCAGTAGACGCTGATAGTGGGTGATCATTAAGCAGCCGAAGCTTTCGCCACGCATTTTATTAATTCCTTTAGAAACAACTTTTAGGGCATCGATATCAAGACCAGAATCGATTTCGTCAAGGATGGCGATCTTTGGTTCAATCATCATCAATTGAAGAATTTCGTTACGTTTTTTCTCCCCGCCTGAGAAACCTTCGTTTAGATAGCGCTGTGCCATATCAGGGTCCATTTCAAGGAACTCCATGTTTTCGTCCATTTTGCGGATGAATTTCATAAGAGAGATTTCATCGCCTTCTCCTCTGCGTGCGTTAATAGCAGAACGAAGGAAGTCCGCATTTGTGACACCACTGATTTCAGATGGGTATTGCATGGCAAGAAAAAGACCCGCTTGTGCGCGCTCATCTACTTCCATTTCAAGTACATCTTTTCCATCAAGCAAAATGCTTCCTTTTGTTACTTCATATTTAGGATGACCCATGATGGCAGCAGATAAAGTTGATTTACCTGTACCGTTTGGTCCCATTACTGCGTGGAATTCTCCACCTTTTATCTCGAGGTTTACACCCTTTAAGATTTCTTTCCCTTCAATCTCAACGTGCAAGTCCTTAATTGTTAATGTCGAAGCAGTCATATATCGATACCTCCAAAATAATCATTATTCTCAATTTATTCTCATTCTAATCTTATAACAAATTAAAAGTAAATACAACACATTCACAACAAGCGTGAGAGGATGCTCTCAAAATTCTAACAAAAAATGCAGGTGGATAAAAGGATTTATATCGAAAAGACTGTTTTCATAAAGAAAGGGCGGGAAACTGTTCTCCCCGCCCCTTAGCTATTAATAGCCTCGTATATTCATTTTTGCGAGCTGCCTTTTCTCATCTCGATAGGACTGCTCTCGTTTATATTCAACTTCCATTCGTAAGTCATGGTCTCTTTCGTACTCTGCATAGCTCATGCCATGAGATTGATGCATGGCCTTTTCCATCTCGGCGGTATAATCCAATCCCAGTGTACTCTGGTCAGAACAAATAATAAACCATTCCCTTCTTTTAGTGTAGCTTTATTTTATCAAAGGCATGCAACTTCACTCAAAAGGGATATGACGTGTTATGCTGGCATATTTTCTCACACACTCGGATGAGAAGCACTCAACTCTCTTATATAAAAAAATACCATGTTTTTCTTCTCTTAATGCGTCTGTCCTCCAAATTCATCAATACATTGCTGAACGACAGTAATGCCTTGGCTAAGTGCTGCCCCGCCGCCGAATGCTGCCGCCACACTAACGACCTCCAGTAAATTCTCTTCTGTCGCTCCTTGATCGAGCGCTCCCTTTGTATGATAAATCATGCAGTATTCATCTTGTGCATGAATGCTAATGCCAAGGGCAATCATTTGTTTTTCTTTTTGTGTTAATGAATCGCTCTGGAAACACTGCTCCGTAAATTCATTGAATTTCTTCCCAAACACCGGCATTTTCTTCTGAAATTCACCCATTGCGGTTTTATAATCCGTGAGTGATTGCTGCATTGAGCTGCTCATATGCTGTTCGTTCATCTTGATTCCATCCCTTCAGGTCATTTGTACGTTTTTATTATGAGCGAGATTTGAAAAAATACACAAAAAACCTCTATTTTCAACTAATAGAGGTTTTTACATCATCACTCTGATCCCAATCTATTAGAACAAATTAAACTTGATAAGCTCGGGCTATATAATAAGCAACTGATCCACTTACTGAATGACACCTTATACTAATGCCAATACCGTTTTGTTTACTTACCCAGTATTGTTGATTTTTTTTAGAGGTTAACTCGGCAACATTTTTGGCGTCCTCATTAATTGCACAGTAGCAGTTATTATCTGTATATAAAGAAGTGAGCGGACACTCTACTCCAAATGAAAGTTTTGTGGTACCCCCGAGTGTCATAGTAAAACCATACTGTGTTCCTATTAAAGCACCACTTGCCTTTTCAGTGGCAAAGAAACCTCCAACAGCATACCTTCCTATATTTGGGACATATAATCCATTTTGAATAGTCGATGTATAAAGCGTTCCATTCCCATGAACATTATAATCGCCATAAAACGAAAGTGGTTTATCTAATTCATTTATCAAAAATATAAGCGCTTTTGCATCCTTTTCAATAAAATAATGAATGATTGGAATAAGTATGATCACTACAACAAGACTAACTATTGCTATAACATAAGCAACTGTTGCACTACTAATCCCTGCAAGAGCAATGTAAGCATCTATCAACTCAGGTGTGACCAATAATTCATCTTTTTTGGAAGGATTACTGTTTTTTGCTATATACTCCATTGCACCATCAATGGACTTTTGTCCAATTCCTAATACTCCTGCCAAAAGCATTTGTGCCATAACAACACATGAATCATCTCTTTTTTCCAATGCTTTCAACTTTTGAAGGCCATCAATTAAATATTGGAGTTGTTTTTTTATATCGTCCCCTTGAGCATTAATCAAACTTTCATATTGACTGATGGTCAATGCTATGGAACATTGATTTTGTGCATCCTTCAACTCCTTGCCTAACACATTTGCTAATTCTTGCTGTTGCTCTTTGATAAATAAAGTATGTAATTGATTTATTTCGGCTTGAGATGTTGCTTTCTCTAGCTTTTGAGCGTATTTTGGAAATAGCGTGCGAAATCCCTGTTTAAGCTTTAAGTCAATATCTCTTGAAGTATGCATTTATTTCTCTCCTTTTTATAACTTCCTCCCCTCAAGTATTTATCAATCATTCAAATTTATACATTTGCATTTCCTTTGATCCTGATAATTGATTGTCAAAATAAAACCTCCATTTTCAATAATGGAGGTTTCAGCTTGTAGACAAAGTCTACAAGCTTTTTTGTATAATAAGGGTAATAACACAATTCTGCGGGGGATGAACATGTTATCGAAACGTGAAGAAGAGAGAAGAAATCAATTAGAAGTAGTGGCTTTAGATGAATTAGTGCCTGAAGATCAT
>NZ_JBAWSW010000064.1:0-8914 GCF_037104745.1 Bacillus sp. FJAT-53060 | reverse complement strand
TGAGGCCTTAAAAACCTTTCAAATCAAACGCTCCTTAAGCTTCAAAGGGTCACCTTATGATAATGCCGTCGCTGAAGCGATGTTTAAGGTTATTAAAACTGAATTTGTGAATCATGCCCATTTTGAAAAACAAGCACAACTAGATATTGAACTTTTTGATTATGTGCACTGGTACAACCACATCAGAATCCATGGGACTTTGGGCTATTTAAGTCTAGTTGAATACAAGTCTAGGAACCTTAAAAAAGCTGTCTAGTTTAGTGTTGACAATACACTTTATTCTCTGCTAAGCTTAAGGGACCTGATAATATAGAAGTTTCCACTTCAGAAAACATGAAATTAAAATCACTATATTTTAGAAAAAGTCAATTGGATAAACTAAGCTATTTCTCTAAAAGAATGGAGCTAAGTGAATCTGAAGTCATAAGAAAAGCATTAGATGATTATTTAAATAAACACATGTATGAAAATTAAAAACTCTCCATTGGTTAAGAAGCTGTCCATAGGTCATCATTTTTGACCTTTTGACAGCCTCTTTTCTCTTGGTTAATAGCTCATTACCTGTAAAAAAACAGGAAAGGAAGGTAGTTTTCTTAGACTTTTTGCCCTGTTTTTATTTGTTTTTGTCTTACCCATTTTTTCAAATTATGCGCAGCACAATGAAAATTTTACTCAAAAGGATAAGAATAGTAGGATGTGATCTATCATATAGATTGGCATCCTTTTCTAGAGAAGAGTGAGGTATGCCCAAATCATAAAATTTGTATGATTTGGGTTTTTAGTATGAATAAATATTCACCTAAAATGGTAAAAGTAGTTATTTATATTTTGTTTTTTCACTATACCCCGAGTTGATCATTCTGGATTTATCAAACAATTGTATGATCTTGAGAAAATATATTAAAAACCAAATGAGGTCTGTTTTAAAATATCGATAAACAAAAAACCGATTCACCCAAAAAAGGCGGATCGGTTTTTCCTGTTTTATTTGTCAAAACGGTGAGCGGAATGTTTGGTTGGCCCAATGTATTCATTTAGCTGGAAAGAGCTTCTGATAGCAGCTGTGATGAATTCTTTTGCTGCATAAATGGCTTCCTTCACATCTGATCCATTCGCCAGTTCGGCTGTGACTGCTGCTGAGAATGTGCAGCCTGCGCCGTGTGTGTATTGTGTGTCGATTTTATCAGATTCAAGGCGTTCGAAGGTTTGTCCATCATAAAGCAAATCAATCGCTTGATCTTGAATTAGCTTGCCGCCTCCAGTGATGACCACATACTTTGCACCAAGTTCGTGTATGCGTTTTGCTGCTTCTTCCATTTGTTCGATCGTTTTGATCTCACCGATTCCACTCAATTGCCCTGCTTCGAAAAGGTTAGGTGTGATGACGGTAGCTAGTTGCGTGAGCTTTTCGCGCAGTGCTTCAGCGTGCTCAGGGTACAGGACTTCGTTCGCACCCTTACAAACCATAACAGGATCAATGACGACATTTTTCAAATCATATGTTTTGATCGTTTCAGCTGCGAGTTCAATCACGTCCACCGTTGGGAGCATGCCTGTTTTCAGAGCATCTACACCAATGCCTTCCACAATGGTAGAGAGCTGCGCACGAATGGTTGCTGTATCGATTGGAAACACCTGATGATCCCAATGGTTATGGGGATCCATTGCAACGACAACTGTTAAAGCTGTCATCCCGTAGACGTTTTTTTCTTGAAACGTTTTTAAATCTGCTTGGATACCTGCACCGCCGCTTGAGTCCGAACCTGCGATGGTGAGTGCTTTATTCATAGACATAGTTGCTGAACCTCCAATGTGATGTGTAACAGTTACTGTGCTATCTCTTATTATAATCAGCTCTTCCATTTATCACAACGAAACGGCAAAAAAAGAGTTCCTCTCTTTTCGGGAACGCTTCATTCCCTTATTTTTTACAAATCACCAATTTATCTTTTTTCAGTTCCTCCAAAAGCGTTAAGGCTAACTATAATCTTTCGCTTCTTTGCTATTCTCTACCGTGAAATATTCATAGTGATCACTCCTTGTCATCAAAAATTCCCATCTACTCGCAAGATCAAACCGCCTTTTATATCATGAGAAGAAAGTCAATTTATGTTTTAATGAAAAAGACGATTTTATTAAAGGAGTAAGGCCAATATGAAGATTTCCTTATTAATTGTGACACATAACCGGCTCAATGCGCTGTGTGAGCTGCTTGAATCCATCTCGAGACAGACTGTGCAGCCTTTTGAAATTATGGTAGTGAATGATGCAGGAGAGCGAGTGGATATCATTCATGAACTTTATCCTGAGCTTCCGATCCGCTTGATTCATTTAGATGAGAATGTCCAGCACGTGAATGCAAGAAATGTTGGGATGAGGGAGCTTGCAGGAGATGTCATCATGCTAAGTGACGACGATGATTACTTTACACCATGTCACATAGAACGTATGAGCAAGGCGCTGGAAGCCGCCGATTTTGTCTTTTCTGACGCAGAAATTGTTTCGTTTGAAGAAAAAGGCGCTACTCGTTTTCCGGTATCGAGACGTTTGTTTGCTTATACAGCGGACATTGAAGATATGCGTGTCTTTTCTACATACGCAGTATGTACAAACGCCACATACACGATGAGATTGGTTACTTTGATCCAGTCATGCATCATTACTGGGATTGGGATTTTTTCTTGCGCGTATCACAGCATGCACGAGTAAAACAAGTGCATGCTGCCAGCGTGATCTATGCGTTCTTTAACGGCGGTAGGAATCAGTCTAGAGACCTCGGTGAAACAAGGAAGAACTACTTAGATGATCTAAGTGAAAAGCATGAACTGGGTGATCTGCCGACAGCGAACTTTGCTGCCTTATTAGAAGAACCAGCGATGAAAAAACGAGAATCAGAGAGTGAGATTGTATGGGATGGAAAACCGATGATCTCAAGATTGGTACAGCAGACAGGAGGAGAAGCGCAATGAAGCCATTTTTAAATGATAGCTGGTGGGCTGCTATGAAAAGTGAATTTGAACAGCCGTACTATCAGGAATTACGTGAGTGGGTGAAGGAAGAATATCGTACGCAGATGGTCTTTCCAAAACCAGTTGACATTTATCGTGCCCTTCATTTGACGTCGTATGAAGACGTCAAGGTGGTGATTTTGGGACAAGACCCTTATCATGGCCCAGGGCAGGCACATGGATTAAGCTTTTCTGTTCAGCCTGGTGTCAAGCAGCCGCCATCTTTGAGAAATATTTTTCAGGAGCTAAAGGATGATCTCGGCTGTCCTGTCCCAAACCATGGCTCACTTGTGAGCTGGGCAGAGCAGGGTGTTCTGCTTTTAAACACCGTGTTAACTGTGAGAAAGGGTGAAGCGAATTCGCATAAACGAAAGGGCTGGGAACGTGTGACAGACCGTGTCATTGATGTGCTAAATGAACGTGATCAACCCGTCGTCTTTGTATTATGGGGCAGACATGCTCAAAATAAAAAAGAACGCATTGATCAAACCAAGCATTACATCATTGAATCACCTCACCCAAGTCCTTTTTCTGCAAGGAACGGTTTTTTTGGGAGCCGGCCCTTTTCTCAGGCAAATGCGTATTTAAAGCAAATGGGGCTTGACGAAATCAACTGGTGTATCAAGAATATCGAATCAAAATAGGACGGGGGAAAAGCCCCTTCGTCCTGTTTATTTAAAAAATTTGCGGACAATCTCAAGTCCGTTTTTCGCATTTGGATAACGGAAGGAAAAATCGAAGCGATTGGTCTGGCGCAGGACGCTCTTTTCATGTGTAAAGGTAAAAAAGCTTTCCTTCCCATGATATCGTCCCATGCCGCTTTCACCGACGCCGCCAAATAGCAAGTAAGGGGTGGCAACATGCATCAGCGTGTCATTGATGCAGCCTCCGCCAAATGATAGGTTGTCTAGAATATATACTTCTGTTTCTTTACTTGTTGTAAATAAGTAAAGAGCGAGTGGCTTCGGTCTTGCCTTGACCATGTCAGCGGCCTTATGCAGAGAATCAAATGTCATGACAGGCAGAATAGGTCCGAAAATTTCCTCCTGCATCACGGGATCTTCCCACGTGATGTGATCTAAAATGGTCGGTGCGATTTTGAGCTCTTGTTCATTGCGCTGTCCACCCGTCACAATCGTGCCATTTGAGAGAAATTGTGAGAGTCTGTCAAAATGACGCTGGCTGACATTTTTTCCAAAGTGCGGATGCGTTTCGGGTTGGTCACCGTAAAAGTCACGGATACAGGTGGTCATTTCAAGCAATAGGTCTTCTTTGATGGATTCATGGACAAGTAAATAGTCTGGTGCAATGCATGTTTGACCAGCATTGGTGAATTTTCCAAACGTGATACGCTTCGCAGTGAGCTTGATGTCTGCATCAGGCATGACAATGCAGGGGCTTTTTCCGCCAAGCTCAAGTGTGACAGGTGTGAGATGCTTTGCGGCCGCTTCCATGACGACTTTGCCGACGGCTACACTTCCAGTAAAGAAAATATAATCAAATGGCAGTTTCAGCAGCTCTGTACTGACATCCACACCGCCTTCAACGACTGCTGCATGCTCTTCTTTAAACACACGTTCCACAATCATACCAATCACTTTTGAGACTTGCGGCGTTAATTCTGATGGTTTTAATGTGACCGCATTTCCTGCAGAAATGGCTCCAACTAATGGAGAAATGGCCAATTGGAAAGGATAGTTCCAAGGGGCAATAATGAGAACACTTCCGTATGGTTCCTTCATAATCATGCTTTTCGATCCGATATGGGTCAGAGGTGTTTTTGCACGGGATGGTTTGGCCCATTTGTGAAGATGTTTGACTGTATGATTGATCTCTTCATATACCATCCCAATCTCTGTTGTATATGCTTCCTGTTCCGATTTATGTAAATCATGGGCTAAGGCCTGTAAAATGTCCTTTTCATGCTGTTTGATTTCAGATTTCAGGTTTTTAAGGAGGCGTATACGTTCTTGAACCGCCGGCTTATGAAAGACTTTTTGTTTGTTAAAAAGAGCAGTGAGCTTGTCCATCATTCAAATCCTTTCATAGACGATTTTGTTCCTTTTATTATGTGTGAATCACCGATACGGGTCAAATAAGAGGACATAAGCGCACGGCTTTGAAAAAATGAGCCCATTCGATTTGTTCATTTGGTAAAATAATATTGAAAACGATTTTTTTGATTGGAGGGTCTACCCTTGAATATTCATATATCAAGTCTGCTTCAAAAAATGGAGGAAGCGATTCAAAAAGCGAAACAAAGTGGAAATGATGAAGAGGTGAAACGTCAAGTGGCAGCGATTTCTTCGTTGTGTGATGTTATTCTCGACGCACCAACACTGGGGCAAATGCCGCAGTCGTCTGTCATTTCGCCATCGCCATCTATATCTACACCATCTGCTCCATCCGTGTCTACGGATCAAGCCATGCTTGAGAAGCTGATGGGTGCTAGTGGTGCAAAAAAATTTCATCAGAAAGAAGAGTGTCAAAAAGAGAGAGGCGGGAACGGCGACTCTATTTTTGATTTTTAATGGTCTTGTCACGACAAAGGGAAGGTGATCGGGTTGAAACTATTTTTGGGCGCCATTCAGTGGATGGCATTTTTTATCGCAGCTTCTATTGCCGTACCAATTGCGATTGCACAAGCATTTGAATTGAACCAAGTGCAGTCTGCGGAGCTGATTCAGAGTACATTCTTTTCACTTGGACTTGTGGCGATGGTGCAGTGTTTGTGCGGCCATATGCTGCCGATCAATGAAAGTCCAGCTGGGCTTTGGTGGGGTGTGTATACCCTTTATGCAGGCATGACAGGAACAATTTTTGCGACGTATCCTGAAACCTTGCAAGCTTTACAAGGGGCTTTAATTTTTAGTGCGGCGTTCTTTTTTATTTTTAGTCTATTTAAAATCATTAATTGGCTTGCGTCTTTATTTACGCCAGTTGTCACAGGCATTTACCTGCTGCTGCTTGTTGTGCAGTTAAGTCAGCCGATCATGAAAGGGCTGATGGGTATCGGCTATCGGGGAAATCAGGTGGATGGGCTTGTCTTTTGTCTATCGATGTTGATTATTGTCATCACCTTCATGATCAGCCGCTCAAAATGGCATTACTTAAGGCAGTTTTCTGTGTTATTTGCACTTGCAGGTGGATGGCTGTTATTCGCTCTACTCGGATTGGCGAAGCCGGTTCGAATACCTGAGCATATCATCGAGTTTCCGAAGCTGTTCCCATTCGGCATGCCGGTCTTTGACAGTGGATTGCTTGTCACGTCCTTTTTTATTACGATCTTACTCATTGTGAATATGCTGGCAAGTATTCGAATTGTGGAAAGTTCAGTGAAGGCATTTGGTGAACTGCGTGAACGAAAAAGAGCTCG
The DNA here is from genome assembly GCF_037104745.1 of Bacillus sp. FJAT-53060. Taxonomy (NCBI): domain Bacteria; kingdom Bacillati; phylum Bacillota; class Bacilli; order Caryophanales; family Bacillaceae; genus Bacillus; species Bacillus sp. FJAT-53060. Next base: position 2,530 of record NZ_JBAWSW010000064.1, on the reverse strand, counting down.
CCCTGCTGGTTTTGTTGCCGCATTTGGTCATTTGCTGAGCGGGATGATTGGTGCGGTTGCGCCTGTACCTATTTCGGGGGCAGCAGGCTTTATACAGACAACAAAAATTCCATCGAGAAAGCCATTTTTTCTCGGAAGTCTGCTTATTGTGTTGATTAGTTTATTTCCATTATTGATGAGCTTTTTCTCTGCATTGCCGTCACCTGTGGGGCTTGCTGTGAACTTTGTGGTGTTCTCCTCTATGATTGGGATTGCCATGTCTGAATTTGATCAGTATGAAAAGGAAGAAATCCCGAGAATTCGCTTTGTCCTTGGTATTGCTGTTTTATCAGGTGTGGGGGCGATGTTTGTGCCGCAGGGAGCCTTGCAAGGCATGCATCCTGTGCTGATTTCTTTATTAAGCAATGGTCTTGTTCTAGGCACGCTCATTGCGATCGTGGTCGATCAAGTCTTGTTACGAAAGGAGAAGAAATCCGACAATCTCTTGTCAACGTAAAGGGAAAGTTGAATGTCGGATGTGAACTGCGCTATGATAAACATAATTGACGAGATAAGGAGAATGACGAATGAAACTATTTTTCATATTAGGTGCAATTAACGCCATGCTTGCTGTTGGGCTTGGAGCCTTCGGTGCACATGGATTGGAAGGGAAAATCCCTGAAAAGTATATTGAGATTTGGAATAAAGGGGTTCAATATCAGATGTTCCATGCCATTGGTCTATTTATTGTCGCCTTTCTTGCAGATAAGCTGTCAGGTGTGTCTCTCGTTCCGACCGCTGGCTGGGTGATGCTTGCAGGCATTCTTTTCTTCTCGGGAAGCCTTTATGTGCTTGCCTTGACTCAGGTGAAGATTCTTGGTGCTATTACGCCAATTGGAGGAGTGGCATTTATCGCTTCTTGGATCATGCTTGTCATTGCAGCAGCAAAAAATTTATAAGTCAAAACCGATGTTTTGATAGGGGCAGGGGTTTTTTCTTAACTCCAGTAAGGAGAATAGTTAGGCGGTGCTTGATAATAAGGGACGTAGTGAGAAGGAGGGACAGGGTGTGTTTGCGCCTCGTCCTCTCGGTGGCAGAACGATCCGATAAACGCACTGGGTTTCACAGGCTGTGTCGCCTGCTTCCACTGTGTTTCGTTCATGCAATAAGTATGTGCCATAATGTGAGCTGGGGTAAGAGTGAGAAGGTCTGAGCCTAGGATCACTTCTGGCGTAGATGCGTTAAAAATGGCTAACAAATGGGTTTTGTCCTGCAGAGCGACTTCATAGTGCCACCAACCTTGAGGTACGTTTGCTACCTGTCCAGGGCTAATGGTATAGGTGTGCAGCTTTTTTGTGAATGGATTCAGCATACATACATTGGCAGAACCGGCTATACAATAAACAAGCTCTGCGGCATTTTGATGATAGTGAGGCTCTACTACTTTATTTTTACTCAAATATATATCCAGCAGGGATACTTGATCCAACGAGTTTAATTGTTTTTTTCCTAAAACATTAATGAGATTATGTTGATCATATTTCACAAGGGTGCTTTGATTCAGATCAAATGAATAATTGACATTCGGTGATGTATAATCCAGCTCAACAGTCATTGATGTCACCTCTAGGCTTTTAATAAAAACTACTAGGCATCTTATGAGCGGTGCCTGAAAGTTGTGTCAAAAACCTAGTTAAAAGATAAAAAGCAAGGGCGTCTGCGCCTTGCTTTTGCCATGCTTGATGTTATCTCGGAGAATACGTTGACATCGAGTGTGGATAGTCATATTGAATTTCCCCATCAAACGTAATGTAATCAAGATAGATGGTTAACAGTAAGTATCGTGTCCCTGTTTTGTTATCACTAATGATAATGTGGTCACGTCCTGCGGCTTCAATGACTCCTCTAAAAATCTTCGAATTCCACTCTTTACTCGCCTCAAACGTCATATAAATCGTGGCTACCTTTCCACGGTTCAATCTTAAAATATTTTCAATATAGGACTGCTCAATTGGCAGCTGACCGGTGACATTCTGTTGATAAATGGGGCCAGAAGGAATTTGATATGGCTGTCCGCCGCTCTGCGCGCCTTGGCCTCCTTGTGAAATACCAGTGGACGGCATTGGAGAATACCCTTGCTGCATTTGACCCTGCGTTTGGGGAGGGACTGAATAACCCATCTGCTGCGCAGGATACGGATTTGCTCCATATTGTTGCTGGCGAAAATCCTGACCTCCATCGAAACCCGAACCTTGCCCAAATTGATTTTTCAATTTCATAACGTTCCTCCTCTTTCCTCATGATGTTCTAAACAGAAGGCGTTTAGGTGCCTGTTGTTTCCATAGTTTTCTTTCTCTTTTTCACAATATGAGACAGGAGGGGAGAATATGTACATTGAAAAAAAGGAACTGCTTGGAGCAGTTCTCAGCTTGTAGACAAAGTCTACAAGCTTTTTTGTATAATAAGGGTAATAACACAATTCTGCGGGGGATGAACATGTTATCGAAACGTGAAGAAGAGAGAAGAAATCAATTAGAAGTAGTGGCTTTAG
>NZ_JBAWSW010000063.1:0-9422 GCF_037104745.1 Bacillus sp. FJAT-53060 | reverse complement strand
ACTTCAACTGGATAACTCACTCTTGTCCCCATAGAAAAAACACCTCCATGTTTTATTTCGGATCACAACGGTCCGTTTTCAAACTTGAAGGTGTTTTTTATTTGTCTCATCTTAGGGGGTCAGTCCCTTCTGATCACAGCTAATCTTTTCTTTCATCGGCATTCATTTTAAGGATTGGTTCCTCGATCTCTCTTTTGGATAATGGTTCCTTCATCTTGAAATTGTGCAGTTTGGCTGTTTTTTTGGGTGGAAGTGCCAATGAAAACACCTGACATCAAGATTGTAAAAATCGCACTTGTTATGAACAATTTCTTCATCATTCATCACTCCAATTTTTAATATTTTTTAATGACAACGCCTTGTTCCAAAAATAAGTTGATTCTTCATGAAGGCCATTTTCAGTTAAGGATGCTGCTACATCATGACAGATGGCTTCAAGATCAAGGAGGAAATTCATTGATTCTAATTGATCACAATAAGAAATGATTTGCTCAATCATGTTGTCTGGCTGTAGCATGAGCGTTTCTAAAATCGATAATTTAAGTGAAATGTTTCGTTGTTTTAAATTTTCTGCTTTTTGAAGTGAAAGCTGTACGTAATAGGTGAACAAACCAGGCTTTTTCAGCTTAAATAGCGCTTTTGTGTAGGCATACAAGGCAAGTAAATAGCCGCCTGGAGAAGAAGTTTCAAATGTCTCAATCAATAAAGCTCTTTCTAGGAGCGGTACAGCTTCACTGTATTGGTTTCTTAGACTTTTAATAAAGGCAGCATTACAGTACGCATGACCAAGTAAATCTGGGTCTTCCATCTGTTCTAGTGAATGAATAACCTGTTGAAACAACATCTCTGCCTCATCATAGTTCATTTGATCTGCATAATTCAAAGCAAGCATCATTTGACAGCTGATTGATTTTTTCACATAACATGGATCTGTGTCATAAATAGATGAAGCCATTTTTAAGTGGTGTATGGAGAGAAGTGTGGATCTAATATTGTAGTATAGGCATCCTGTTTTATAATGAAATTCTGCTTTTTCAATGTCATCATGTACGAGATCTAATTTATTCTCAGCCAATTTTAAATGATGGAATGCCGTTTCCTGATTTCCTCTGCGCATTTCATACATTCCTTTAAAGAAATAGTAATAGTAGCTGAGCATATCATCTGTACGGATGGCATCTTCATCAACAAAAAGACTATGATCTAACGAAGTCGTATCTTCGATAAGATCTTTGAAACGGTATTCTAGTAATTGATAATAAAGTAAGACGTCTTGATTCTCTTCCATTCGATCAAACGCTTGAAGAATATCTTCTTTTAGTTGTATGGCTTCTTGAATCTCTCTTTTTTTCATCAATACATACCAGTCATTTAGCATATTTGCTACATCAACGGACGACAAAACCCCTGTTTCGGCCAATTAGTATCCTCCTTTCTTCATTTCTTCATCTATCACCATATTTCAATTTGCCGTTCAGCTAAATCATCTTTCCATATCAGAATGTAAGTACCATATTATATTTTAAGCTGTCTTTATCAATTTGTAAAACATGTTTTCTGATGTAAATTCAACCAATAGTGAAAAATAAAGGGATTATCAGATTTAATGTGTACGATTACATTTTTTTAGATGAAAAGAGTAGGATAGAAAAAATATATTACAATATCAACAGAAAGAGTAAGGTAGTTATTGAAATCTTATAATAGGTAAGAAAGAAATAGCGGTTTTCAAGATGTATTCTCATTTTTTGTGAGATTATATCCACATGAATATTGTGAAGCGCTCTTCTTTCAGAATAAAATGAGTTATTCGCAAAAAAATAAAATTTAAAGAGACTATTGATCTAGAGTTGTATGGATCTTTTGGTATTGATAAAAAATATCACACATCATAGATTTAGCGTGGTATAGTAATATTATTGTTTAGAATATTTAGACAAAACTGACATTAGGGGGTCGTGTTTTATGAAGAAATCGATGTTACTGATTATGGGACTTGTTTTTGTGCTCGTCATGGCAGCCTGTGGATCAAAATCGGACAGTGGTTCGGGTGAAGACAAAGACACATATAAAATTGGGATAGATACAACATATCCGCCATTTGAATTTGAAAAGGGCGGTAAATATGAAGGTATAGACGTTGATTTAATTAACGCAATTGCAAAAGACCAAGGCTTCAAAGTAAAGCTTGAAGCAATGGACTTCTCAGGGATTATTCCAGCGATGCAAGCAGGTCAGCTTGATGTTGGAATGGGCGGTATGAGTATTACAGATGAGCGTAAAAAGAAAGTAGATTTCTCAGATCCATACTTCGACGCTGGACTCACAGTTGTTGTGAAAAAGGACAGCAGCATCAAATCGATTGATGATTTAAAGGGGAAAAAGGTAGCTGTTAAAAATGGGACAACAGGTGCGAAATTTGCATCAGATAACGCAGATAAATACGGGTATGAAGTTGTGCAATTTAATGATAGTCCATCTATGTTCCAAGAAGTATCTAATGGAAATGCAGACGCATTGATCGAAGATTATCCCGTCATTACGTATGCGATCGCACAACAAGATTTAAACTTGAAAACAGCTGGAGACCGCTTGAATGGGGACCAATATGGTATCTCTGTAATGAAGGAGAAAAACCAAGACTTGCTGAAGAAAATCAATAAAGGCCTAGAAAACCTAAAGAAAAACGGTGAATATGACAAAATTATTGATAAATATTTGAAGTCATAATACAAGCGAGGCGCGCTCTAGGCGCGCCTTCTTTATGTGTAAACCGTATGTGAATTAGGAGGGAGAAACATGGATACGATTATTAATGCATTTCCATATTTAATGGATGGTTTGCAAACCACTTTATATATCTTTGTTGTTGCCATCATTTTAGGATTTATCATCGGTTTGATTGTGGCATTATTCCGCCTGTCACCATTTAAAATCATCAATGTCATTGCACTCATTTTTGTGAATGCTATTCGAGGTACCCCATTTATTGTACAGCTATTTTTCATTTATTTTGGTTTGAATACACTTGAATTTATTTCGCTTGATCGAGTGCCGGCGGGGATTATTACAGTAGCGATTAATGCAGGGGCTTATTTCTCAGAGATAATTCGTGCAGGGATTCAATCCATTGATAAAGGACAAACAGAAGCCGCACGCTCTCTCGGATTTACAGGGGGACAAAACATGCGTTTTATCGTCCTTCCACAGGCATTTCGTCGCATGCTTCCAGCGATTACAAACCAAGCCATTATCAGCTTGAAGGATACGTCGCTCTTATCCATTATCGGGATCGCTGATATTATGCAGCGAGGACAAGTTCAAGCATCGGCCACATTTGATCCTTTGAATGTCTGGCTTATTGTCGGTGTCATTTATTTCGTGATCATTTATTTACTTTCTCTACTGGCTAGCTACGCAGAAAGGAGATTTGATATCAAATGAGTATGATTACGGTGAAAAATTTAAAAAAATCCTTTGGTGATCATGAAGTGTTAAAGGATATTAATGCAGTCATCGAGGAAAAGGAAGTAGTGTGTGTTATTGGTCCTTCTGGATCAGGAAAAAGCACGTTTCTAAGATGTCTCAATAAATTAGAGGATATTACTGCTGGAGAAGTTGTTGTCCACGGACATACGATTACAGATCCAAAAGTCAACATCAACAAAGTACGACAAGAAGTCGGCATGGTGTTTCAGCACTTTAATTTATTTCCTCATAAAACGGTTTTAGAAAATATCACGATCGCACCGATGAAGGTAAAAGGCGTTGAGAAGAAGTCGGCAGTCGATAAAGCCCTAGACTTGCTTGAAAAAGTTGGCTTAAAAGATAAAGCCCAAAGCTACCCTAACCAACTATCTGGTGGACAAAAACAGCGTGTCGCCATCGCAAGAGCGTTGGCGATGGATCCAAAAGTGCTATTATTTGATGAGCCGACATCTGCTCTTGATCCTGAGGTCGTTGGGGATGTATTAGCTGTTATGAAACAATTAGCCGTTGAAGGCATGACGATGATTGTGGTCACGCATGAAATGGGTTTTGCAAGAGAGGTAGGAGATCGCGTCATCTTTATGGATGGCGGATATATCGTCGAAGAAGACAAGCCAGAAGCACTCTTTGGAAATCCGCAGCACGAGCGAACAAAGTCATTTCTTAGTAAGGTGCTATAAAAAAAAGAGTAAGAGCAGATATACATGCTCTTACTCTCTTTCTTTTATGGGAAATGGAACCGCAGACTCACTATCCGCGAAGAGGCAGAGGGTTTCATTAAAGGTGTCTCCATTCCTATTAAGATAGAGGATAGCAGAAACCCAATTTCCTAGGAAATATTAGTGCTGGAAGAACTCAATCTATTCCTGGTCGGATCCTCTGAAAAAGAATAGCAATATCCAATTGGTAATGTCGTGATTTCTTCATGATTAAATCAATTTGAAGCTTTTGGATACGGTTGAATTCTGCATGAATATTGTCTGTTGTGAAGGTGAGATGATGGACCTTTCTTTCAGATGGAAGATCACTGCTGTAGCCCTGAATGAGCTCAATTTCAGTTTCTGCTTTGTCTTTAAAGCCAAGAAATGCAACCTCAATCACTTTCATGCCCACAACCTTTCATAAAAATCAATGGACTGATCAATATCCCCGACCATAATACCTGTATGATCTAAGCGTAAAGTCGTCAAAAGAAGAGCCTCCTTTAAGTCATGATATTTTTCTCTGCATCTTATCATATAGAAGTAACGTATACATTCATATGGTAGGATAGAGAGAGTCAATTTAGGATAAGGGTGACACAAATGAAAAAAATCTCATTAAAACAAACATTTACGGAGCAAGTGAAAAATGGTTATCCACTCATATCAAAAGATGCTGTATCGCATGTGAACGGTGTACAGGAAGGCGAGCTCATTGAATGGGTGGATGAAAGAGGCGCCTTTTTAGGAAAAGGGTATTATGGTGTTCAAAATAAAGGCATTGGCTGGGTGCTTTCCTTTGATGCAAACGAAAAAATCAATCACGCCTTTTTTGTCTCTAAGCTTGAGCAGGCAGCGAAAAGTAGAACGCATTTATTCCGTGATGTACAGACGACTGCTTTTCGTGTGTTCAATGGAGAGGGTGATGGAATTGGTGGAATCACGATTGATTATTATGACGGTTTCTATCTCATCCAATGGTATAGCGAAGGGGTCTATACATTAAAATCAGAAGTGTTGGCTGCACTTGAGCAGGTATATCCAGACTACAAAGGCATTTATGAAAAGAAACGATTTGATACGTCTGGACAATATATTGAGGATGACGATTTTGTGAAGGGAGAAAAAGGTGAATTTCCTCTCATCGTGAAAGAAAACGGGATGAACGTCGCGGTTTATTTAAATGATGGCGCCATGACGGGCATTTTTCTTGATCAGCGCCATGTCAGAAAAGCGATTCGAGATCGTTATGCAAAAGGAAAGACCGTCCTTAATACGTTTTCTTATACCGGAGCATTCTCGGTAGCAGCAGAGCTTGGTGGGGCGAGCCGTACGACAAGTGTAGATGTCGCAAACCGCAGTTTGAAAAAAACATCCGAGCAGTTTGAAGTGAATGGCATTGATATGGACGGGCAGGATATCAAAGTCATGGACGTCTTTAAATACTTCCCGTTTGCAGCGAAAAAAGGTTGGACCTATGATGTAGTCATCTTAGACCCGCCTTCCTTTGCACGAACGAAAAAACACACATTCAGTGCGGTGAAGGATTATAAAAAGCTATTAAAAGAAGCCATCCAGATCACAGCTGAGAACGGCGTCATTGTGGCGTCAACCAACAGCAGTGCATTTGGGATGAAAAAGTTTAAAGGATTCATTGCACAGGCCTTTAAAGAATCTGGGCAAACGTATCGTATTCTTGAAGAATATACACTTCCTGAGGACTTCCGTACAACCAAGAATTATCCTGAAGGAAACTATTTAAAGGTTGTCTTCATCCAAGCATAATCAAAAAAAGCCATTCTCCAATAAAGGGAAGTGGCTTTTTTATAAGGCGAACGACAAGAGGAGAGGGGCTGCACAGAGTGTAATAATGGCCGAAAGAATCATCGATACACTTGAGATCGTGCCTGAGACGGAGCTTAACTCAAAGGCCTTTGATGTCCCTGCACCGTGTGCACCTGTACCAAGCAGTACGCCCATAGCAATGTCATTATCAATGCGGAAATAACGGATGACCATTGGACCAATGATCGAGCCAAATAGTGCAGTTAAAATGACGAATACAGCCGTAACGGACGGCATGCCGCCGATCATTTCTGACACACTCATTGCCACTGGTGTTGTAATAGACCTTGGGACAAGGCTCTCAATAAGAGCTGTGTCCAAATGAAACAATTTGGCGATAAATGCCGTTGATAAGATCGCAATGACAGAACCGCAAGCCACATTCAAAATAATTTCCACTGCATGCTTCTTCAGAATGTGAAAATACTTATATAAAGGAATCGCAAAAGCAACAGTGGCAGGTTGAAGCATATTCGTCAGCCATTTCCCGCCTTGATTGTAAGCATCGTAAGGAATGTTAACGATTAAGAGCAAGACCACAAGGACAAGCGGGGTCACAAGTAAAGGGGAGACATAGACTTTCGGGTGTCGTTTGTAAACCGCTTTTGATCCAAGGTATATAAGAACCGTTAAGATCAGAAATAGTCCGCCAACTAACATGGCTTTTTTCGCTCCTTTCTTTTCGCAATCATTTGAGTCATTATTCCAGTAGACAGCATGACCACAAAGGTACTAAGTAAGACGACAAGGACGATACTGGTGCCTGATTGAGAAAGCAATTTCCCATAATCAATCACACCAACTGCTGACGGGATAAAAAAGAGTAGCAGTTCTCCGAGGAGCCATACAGCGCCAAGTTCAATCCATTTTAATTTAATGATGTTAAAATGAAGTAATAAGAAAATGACAAGAATGCCTAAGATCGTGCCTGGTATTCTTAAATGCAAAAAGGCCGCCAGTACATTCATCAATTTCGCAAAAACAAATAAAGCCATAATCTGAAGGGTAGCAATCAGCGACGTTTTGAGCAATTGCACTTTCTGTTAACTCCTTTTCTATATATAATGTTCACTGTTTCACAAAAAAATGACATTATTCCAACTGGTGAGCTTAACTTAAAGTGTACAGTACGTTCTATTATAGGTAAAATACATATATTGAATAGTTATTATTCCTTTTTTCTATAGAAAGGGTGAGTCATGTGGACATTAGACATTTAACATATTTCTTAGAAGTGGCAAGGTTAAAGAGCTTTACGAAAGCCTCGCAATCCCTTTATGTGTCGCAGCCGACCATTTCCAAGATGGTCAAAAATCTGGAGGATGAGCTGGAGGTGCAGTTGTTTTACCGAAATGGCCGTAAGGTTGAAATGACAGATGCTGGACAAACGATGTATACACAGGCGAGTGAAATCACACAATCATTTCAGAATTTAACGAGTGAATTAAATGATTTAATGAATGTGAAAAAAGGGCATATAAGAATAGGGCTGCCGCCCATGATTGGATCAAGCTTCTTCCCAAATGTCATGGGAGAGTTTCGTCAGCAGTATCCAGATGTTACGTTTCAGTTGGTCGAACACGGCTCCATTAAAGTTGAGGAAGGGGTCGAGGAAGGGTCGTTAGATATTGGTGTCATTGTTCTACCTGTAAATGATAAAATTTTTCATACGTACACCATTATCAAAGAAAACATGAAGCTTGTGACACATCCATCGAATCCGATGGCAGGGCGTGATGAGGTGCATTTAGCTGATTTAAAGGAAGAGTCTTTTATATTTTTTAGAGAAGATTTTGTTTTGCACAGCCGGATATTGAATGAATGTATGATTGCGGGGTTCCGGCCTAATGTTATTTATGAAACGTCTCAATGGGATTTCATTAGTGAAATGGTAGCAGAGAACCTCGGGATCGGGCTTCTTCCTGAACGAATCTGCCGTGATCTTGATCCTGAAAAGGTGAAGGTCATTTCTTTAAACCCGCCTATCCCTTGGCATTTGGGTGTCATTTGGCGAAAGGATCGCTATTTGTCCTTTGCGGCAAGAGAATGGTTAAAGCATACAAAATCTTATGTTTGGGATGCAGAGTAAAAGGGAGGACGATACTGATGAAATTAAGCTACGTGTCTACTTCATGCGGCTTCAGCCGTACTGCTGTTTTATGGTGTCGCAGTTGAAAAGGCAGCCCAGCAGACAAAAGACCAGGAACATTCCAAATAGAACTGTTAAACGCAATATCAAACACAGGTAGCAATGATGTAATCATGTTAGGTAAAGTAGGGGGAGTTTTGCATGACAAAAGCTAATCAACTGCAAATCAAGCAGCAATTATCGGTTTATTTTATTATGGGAACTGCAAATACAAGCAGGAATCCGCTAGATGTCATCAAAGAAGCCATTCAAGGCGGGATCACCATATTTCAATTTCGTGAAAAGGGTGAAGGCGCCTTGCAAGGTGAAGAGAAGAAACAATTGGCCCGGCACATACAAGCACTTTGCCAAGAAGCGAATGTCCCTTTTATCGTAAATGATGATGTACAGCTAGCGATAAATCTGGATGCAGACGGCGTACATGTTGGTCAGGAAGATACAAATGTACAAGACGTGCGGAAAAGGATCGGGCATAAAATATTAGGCGTGTCCACGCATAACTTAGATGAAGTGAAACAAGCGTTGAAGGACGGGGCAGATTATGTCGGGATGGGTCCTGTCTACCCAACAGAGACGAAAAAGGATACACGCAGTGTCCAAGGAGTTTCTTTGATCACCAAGGTACGTCGTCATGGTCTTGATATTCCGATTGTTGGCATCGGCGGTATCACTTATGAAAATGCTGCACCAGTCATACAATCAGGGGCAGATGGTATTAGCATCATTAGCACTATTAGCCAAAGCGCTGATCCAAAAAAAGCAGCAGAAGAACTAAAATCACTTGTCGTATCAGAAAAAGCATCTCTTTAACCTGTTGAACCCATGGATTGACGAGATTCATGGGTTTTCTTGTCCGAGTGAAAAATAGACAGGAGAGAAACAATTGTGTACGATTTTATTGTTTGAATCTTTTCGACATGACAGGTAAATAAAGGAGAATGAACAATGGAAGTGGGCCGTTTGCGGAAAGCTGACGGATGGCCATGTATATACAGCAGAAGGAATTCATATTGCGGAGCTGGACGACCAAGGGAAGATCGTTTATTTAGAAAACGTCCCGAAAAACCTCTAGTTATTCAAGCGATATTAATAAGCCGGCTCTACAGCCGGCTTCAGCTTGTAGACAAAGTCTACAAGCTTTTTTGTATAATAAGGGTAATAACACAATTCTGCGGGGGATGAACATGTTATCGAAACGTGAAGAAGAGAGAAGAAATCAATTAGAAGTAGTGGCTTTA
>NZ_JBAWSW010000062.1:0-9490 GCF_037104745.1 Bacillus sp. FJAT-53060 | reverse complement strand
AAAGCCACTACTTCTAATTGATTTCTTCTCTCTTCTTCACGTTTCGATAACATGTTCATCCCCCGCAGAATTGTGTTATTACCCTTATTATACAAAAAAGCTTGTAGACTTTGTCTACAAGCTGAAAGCCCCTGCATAAGGGGCTTTTATACTATTCATGCTTAAGTGGGTCACCATCGAAAGATTCGTCCGCAACTTTGATTGAGTCAGTTGGGCAGCCTTCAAATGCATCAAGCATATCTTCTTCAAGTACATCTGGAACTTCTACAGTCCCTTGGTTGTCATCAAGCGTAACAAATGCAATGCCTTCATCATCATAATCGTAAATGTCTGGAGCAGCTGCACCGCATGCGCCGCAAGCAATACATGTGTCTTTGTCTACAATTGTATATTTTGACATGTTAAAAAAATACCTCCCAGATTGTTCGATGGAACAAATGGTTTAACCTTTTTAGTTTCACCGATAAAAAAACAATTTCCTCAAACCTTATTGTAATGATTTTAAATTCACATTTCAACTGTAAAGTGATTGAGAATGCTAATCACATAAGGTTTTGTTCATAACTTTCCCCCATAAATTGAGTTTAAACATTTCATCTACTAAGAAATCTGTTAAAATAAAGGGAGAAAATATTCGAATTTTGTCAGGAAGACAGGTGCTTTGATGAATGGCGATTCATTACTTGGATGTCATGTTGATGGATAGCGTACATAAATTGAACGGCGAACGCTCCATTAGTGCTGTCTACCATCTTTTTAAAGGGAAAAAATCTTCACAAACGATACAGGATGCAAGTTTGTTTCAGCTTTCTAGCTATTTCGGCTGTTATCCAGCCTTTACGCGGGATCAGCTTAACCGCTCTGTTCAAAAGCTTGAAGAGCAGCACTTCATCATAAAAACAGGGGATACATTCAGCGTAACAGATGCTGGACAGCATATGGTAAGACAGCTTTTTTCTGAAAAACCGATGCCTGCTTATTTTCAGGGTGCCCAGTATCATGATAAAGCAAAGATGCTATGGGTGAGGCTATCTTTACTTGTACAAGTGCTCTCACATCATGCGGCAGGGTCACATCAATATGTGCCGATTCAAAGAGATGTATCGGTTCAAAGGTGGACAAAATCTTTTTTAAAACAGTATCACCATAAGAAAAATTTTTCTAAAGATTTGCATCATGAACTTAAAAAACTCCTTGTTCGTTTAAGTGATCAAGAAGCACTGATCTTTGTTTATTCATTGACCTCAAATGAAAGAATCGGGCGTACGTATCAGCAAATGGCTGAATGGATGAAAGAAGATGTGTGGTATGTTTACATGCTTTTTTGGAATGTGCTCCATTATTTTATTCATTCTGCACAAAAAGGTGAGGCACCGCTCATGCAGCGTATGGTAGGTGACCTTGCATTCAAACGTGTGTTAACCACCTCTACCCACAGAACACTTGAGCTTGTACAAAAAGGGTTTAGCATTCATCAAATTGCTCACATTCGCTCGTTAAAAAAGGCAACGATCGAGGACCATATTGTGGAGCTGTCTATTCATGAGCCTAGCTTTTCAATAGAACCCTATGTGACCATAGAGGAGCAGCAGGCAATCCATAATGTAGCCGGCCTGCTCCAAACAAACAAAATGAAGCTGATTAAAGAAAAACTCGAGCATCCATTCACTTATTTTCAAATACGATTGGCACTGACAAGGATGGTGAAAGCAAATGGATAAGCTTCATCAGACGCTCATGCAATACTTTGGTTATGACACATTTAAAGCAGGTCAAGAGGAGATTATTCAAAGTGTACTTGATCATCAAGATACGGTGGCCATGTTGCCTACTGGGGGCGGAAAGTCGCTTTGTTATCAAATCCCTGCCTATATGACAGACGGGTTAGTGCTTATTATTTCGCCGCTTTTATCATTGATGGAGGACCAAGTGGAGCGTATGAAAATGCGCGGAGAAAAACGGGTGGCGGCGCTAAACAGTACACTGTCCTTTCAGGTGAGACGACATATCATTCGGCATTTGCCATCATATAAATTTTTATTTGTCGCGCCTGAGGCACTGATGTCAGAAGTACTATTAGAGCAGCTTAAGTCGATGCATATTGGTCTTTTTGTCGTCGATGAAGCTCACTGTATATCAGAGTGGGGACATGATTTTCGCCCTGAATATTCCAAGTTAGGAGAATGGAGAAAAGCGTTAGGTCATCCTGTGGCTTTAGCATTGACGGCAACAGCGACAAAACAAACCCTAAAGGATACAGTGCAAACTCTGCAATTACAGCATCCAGACTTTCATATTCACTCGGTGAACCGGCCTAACATTGCCCTAGTCAAAGAAGCGCATGAAACGAAAGAGGCAAAAGAGAAACGGGCCATTGAGCTTGCGGAAACTCTTCAAGGGCCTGGACTGATTTATTGCCCGACCCGGCAAATGACAGAAGATATGACCCTCTTCATCAAACAAAAAACCCAACAACGTGTAGAATATTATCATGGCGGAATGGACGCAGGGGACCGTATGCTGATTCAGCAGCAATTTATCAGCGGGCAAATTGATCTCATTTGCTGTACAAGTGCTTTTGGGATGGGAATTGATAAGGCAGATATACGGTTTGTGATTCATATGAGCCCGCCGCAATCGATCGAAGCTTTTATGCAGGAGATTGGAAGAGGGGGTCGGGACGGGAAAAGCAGTGTGAGCGTTCTTTTGTATACAGAAGAAGATGCGGATATTCAAAGTCGTTTGATTCAAGCAGAAGGCTTTGATGATCCAGAAATTGATTTTTTCTTAGCCCAAATAGCGGAAATGTCTATAAATCATGAAAAAAAATTACGCGAACGATTGATTGAAGCTGGGCTCCAGGAGACGCGTGCGAGGATGCTGACGCATTATTACATGATGTGCGAATCCGAACAGCCTCAAGTACTCATGAAGAATCTGAAAGAAAAACTGCAGGACAGACAAACAGAAAAGCTAAGAAAAGTGTGGCAGTTTAAAGAGCGAACCACTGGTCATAGCTGCTTTAGACAATCTCTGTTATCATACTTTGACGAACAGCTTGAAACGGAGGGATCTTTCTCTGAAAACTGTTGCTCTTCTTGCGGACTTGACCTTTCTGATTATGAAAAAAAAGATCAACAATTGGAGCTGAATGAAATGAAACACTGGAAGACCGTGCTGGATCGTATGTTTCATCTGACAAAAGAGGCGCAACATTGATAGAACAACATCGCCGTATCATTCAAAAATTAACCGATCGACAAGTAGTAAAACAACTTTATTTCACGCAGCTGCTCATGCTCATCGTTTCTTTTTTGCTAGGCATTTTTATGTTTGAACATTGGACTGATTTCACCTCACTTTGGCAGATCCATGATATGCGAATACTGACTTATGGAATTGGCGGTGCTTTACTTGTCATCATTTTGGATGCAATTATCATGAGGGTATTTCCTGCTCATATGTATGATGATGGCGGCTTAAATGAAAAAATGTTCAAAAATCGTAGCATCCAGCATATTGTTTGGTTAACACTGTTCATTGCCTTTTCAGAGGAAATTTTATTCCGAGGGATCGTTCAACAGCAATTTGGGCTTGAAATCGCCAGCATTATGTTTGCGCTCCTTCACTTTCGCTACTTATCAAAAATACTCTTGTTTATCCTTGTGGTTTCCATTAGTATTTTTTTAGGACTTTTATACGAGTGGACAGGGAATTTATTTGTTCCTGTCATGACCCATTTTGTCATTGACTTAGTCTTTGCATGTCAAATTCGTTTTAAATATAGGAGGAGGGCTGAACATGGAAGAAATGTCGAGAATGAAGAGAAAAAAACAACAACTGACAAACATCCATGACGATGTAGAGGAAAATCTTCAAGAAGAAGTACATCCTTCAGATGACTCTCACTTTCCTACGCGAGAAGATTTTCATGAATATAAAAAGCAGCGCACAAAAAAGGTGCGCAACCCATTGTTTACGACATTGGCTATTATCTTTCCTATTATCGTCATAGGAGTATTCTTCCTTTTGATCTACTACACATCAGAGGAAATCAAACATAACAATAATCAAGACGTATATATTGATAAAACATCAAGTGCTGACACAGACCCAGTTCCGTCAGCACTTGTCGAAACAAAAAATGACGCAAGCGCTGATAAAGCGGATGCGTCTGATGAAGAGAAGAAAAAGAAAAGCAGCGATCAAAAGAAAAAGCAGCGATCAAAAGAAAAAGCAGAGCAAAAGAAAAAAGAAAAAGCTGCTAAAGAGAAAGAAGAGCGTGAAAAGGCAGCAGCCGCAAAAAAGCGTAAAGAGCAGCAGCTAGCCCTGCAAAAACAGCAAGAAGAGAAAAAACGAAAAGAAGCCGAAGAGAAAAAGCAGCAGGAAGAAAAGCCAGTTCGTGTCGTACAGCACACTGTTGGCCCAGAGGAAAACCTGTATCGAATTTCCATGAAGTATTACCAAAACCGTTCGGGTGAAGAGAAAATTAGAGCTTATAATCAATTAAAAGGAAACAGTGTGTACAGTGGACAAGTGCTAAATATCCCATTAGAAAACGAATGATCTGACATGAATCAATGGATAAGCACATACATATGTAGAAAAAAGGGACAGGGTGTATGTGATGACATTGCAGGCAATCAGTCGCTATATGGATCAGCCGACACAGAAAATGATTGAAACATTGATTAAAAGAAAGCGCAAATATGAGGGCTTCGCAAAGCAGTGCAAAAGGTGGCAATGGACAGCCCTTTTATCTCTAGCGATTTTTCTGTTTTATTTTGTCATAACAGCTAATAGCGGGGGATCGCTGCAGCCAGAAGCTATGATTGCAACATTGCTTGGTCATGAGGTGTTTCTATTTTGGATCATGGCCGAAGTGTTTGCTTTTTACGCATCGTTTTTTTATATGAAAAAAGAAGAAAAGGCTGAGGATGAATATCATAAGCTCAGATGTGAAATTATACAAAAAAGCACAGATTTATGGCCTCAATCAAATCAGTGGAAAGAACGTGAGGCCGTTTTTCACTACATGCAGAAGCAATATGACATCAATCTCTATTATGAAAGTAAATAAATGAAAAAAAGACGTTTAACAGCTGAAACGTCTTTTTTCATTCAAGCGTCTTATAAAAGAAAAGAAAGATGATGTAAGGGAGCCATTTGTGATGAAATATGCCATCGGATTTACTGCCGCCATTTTTGCTGTTACAACAGGTGTGTGTGTAACAGCAAAAATGGTGAAAACGGCAAAACAAAACAACATCAAAAAGCATCACTTTACAATAGAAGCACTTCAATCAGATAGACCCGCAGTCATTTTCTTTATTTCTGATACGCATCGCCGCCTTATTAGTGATACGTTGTTAGCGGAAGTAGAGCAGGAAAAGCCCGATGTGATTATGATAGGTGGGGACTTAGCAGAGAAAGGCGTACCCTATGCGAGGATTGAAGAAAATGTGAAACGTTTAACAAGAATTGCGCCAGTTTATTTTGTTTGGGGAAATAATGATCATGAGCTGCATCAGCAAAAATTAAAAGAGATATTTCACGCTTATGATGTCACCACGTTGCAAAATAAAACGGCTGTGTGGGATTTTGAAGGCCAGCCAATCAAAATAGGCGGAATCGATGATATTCGACTTGAAAAAGCAGATTATGAGGCGATACGACCTGTGTTTGTCAAAGAAGATGTAAATATTCTCCTGTCACACAATCCAGATGTGCATCACGTGATGAGTGAGGAAGAAGGAATCGACCTCGTACTGAGCGGTCATACCCACGGTGGGCAGATACGCATTGGGAAATTTGGTCCGTATGAAAAAGGGGGAACAGGTCAGATCAAAGGGGCTTTCTTTCTGATTAGTAATGGCTATGGAACAACAAAGATTTCAATGCGTCTTGGTGCAGAGCCAGAAACCCATCTAATCTATTTAATGCCGCTAAAAACTCACTAATTTGATGTACTGCTAATATTTTCCATGAAAGTCACCATAAACATCGCTTCATGCTTGTCTTCCGTCTTGACACAGTGTAAACTGAATACAAAATTAAGAACCTATGACTCATCATCTCATATACTACAGTATGATGTGTGTTTAGAAGAGGCAGGAGGGAACGTTATGCGACTGGAGCGTCTGAATTATAATAAAATCAAAATTTTTCTCACACTAGATGACCTGACAGACCGAGGTCTTACGAAAGAAGACCTTTGGAAAGATTCGTTCAAAGTTCATCAGCTGTTTAAAGACATGATGAACGAAGCGAATCAGGAGCTCGGCTTTGAAGCGAATGGACCGATTGCTGTTGAAGTATTTTCTCTTCAGGCGCAGGGGATGGTTGTCATTGTTACGAAGAGTCAGCAGGAAGATGCTGATGAAGAGTTTGATGAAGATTACATTGAGATGCAAGTCAAGCTCGACGAGAGTAAGCAAGTGCTCTATCAATTTGCCTCGTTTGAAGATGTGATTCAACTGTCCCATAGTTTAAGTCGTATTGGACTTTTAGGGGGGACAGTTTACCATTATGAAGGTCAATATTTTCTCAGCCTTGATGATTTTGAAGAACTGTCTGCTGATACCGTGATTTCCATTTTAGCGGAGTTTGGATCTCCTACGACATTAACCATTCACCGGCTACAAGAGTATGGAAAAGTGATTATGCAAGAAGATGCAATCAAAACAATCCCGATGTATTTTTAATCACTTTTTTCTATTATAAATAATACTGTTGTGATGAAACAACAGTATTTTTTTATATTTATAAACCTGATATTTTATTTTGATAAAAAACGCTTTTTACCTTTGCTTTACCAGTACGAAGGTGTATACTATTGCTTGAAAGGGAGCAGTAGATCATGAAAGATTTCTAGGGGGTTTATTTTAATGGCAGCAGATCAAAACGCCGCTCAAAACGCAGAAGATAAGTTAGATGTTTTAAAATCAACTCAAACCGTCATACATAAAGCGCTTGACAAATTGGGGTATCCGCAAGAAGTGTATGAATTGCTGAAGGAGCCAATCCGACTATTAACGGTCAAAATTCCAGTACGTATGGACGATGGATCGGTGAAAATTTTCACTGGTTATCGTGCACAGCACAATGATGCTGTCGGTCCAACAAAAGGCGGAATTAGATTCCACCCGAATGTCACTGAAAAAGAAGTAAAAGCGCTTTCAATTTGGATGAGTTTAAAATGTGGTATTGTGGATCTTCCTTATGGCGGAGGAAAAGGCGGTATTATCTGTGATCCAAGAGAAATGTCATTCAGAGAGCTTGAAAAACTTAGCCGCGGCTATGTACGCGCCATTAGTCAAATCGTTGGACCAACAAAAGATGTTCCAGCACCAGATGTGTTTACAAACTCTCAAATTATGGCATGGATGATGGATGAATATTCTAGAATTGATGAGTTTAACTCGCCAGGATTTATTACAGGAAAACCAATTGTTCTTGGAGGGTCACACGGACGTGACACTGCAACTGCAAAAGGTGTGACGATCTGCATCAAAGAAGCGGCGAAGAAAAAAGGAATTGACATCAATGGGGCTCGTGTTGTCGTACAGGGATTCGGAAATGCAGGAAGTTATTTGGCTAAATTCATGTATGATTCGGGGGCAAAAATCGTAGGGATTTCAGATGCTTACGGCGGATTATATGATGAAGATGGTCTAGACATTGACTACTTGCTTGACCGACGTGATAGCTTTGGAACCGTCACTAAATTGTTTAACGATACAATTACAAACCAAGAGTTGCTTGAGCTGGATTGTGATATCTTAGTACCTGCAGCCATTGAAAATCAAATTACAGAAGATAATGCTGCCAACATTAAAGCCAAAATTGTCGTAGAGGCAGCAAATGGGCCAACGACGCTGGAAGGAACAAAAATTCTTTCAGATCGTGGTGTACTACTTGTCCCAGATGTACTTGCGAGTGCGGGTGGTGTAACTGTTTCTTACTTTGAATGGGTTCAGAATAACCAAGGGTTCTACTGGACAGAAGAAGAAGTGGAAACTCGTTTAGAAGATATGATGGTGAAATCATTTAATAATATTTATGAAATGGCGCAAAACCGCCGCATTGATATGCGACTTGCAGCATATATGGTCGGCGTACGTAAAATGGCTGAAGCTTCTCGATTCAGAGGCTGGATTTAAGCGGCTTATTTGCACCGCGTCTTAAAATCTCCTATCCTTAAATAGGAGATTTTTTTATGTAATGGCACAAAGAACAAACAGCCCAGTAATTGTATTGCAGTGAAACGACAGGAGTGGAACAAATGAAACAAGAAAAAGCGATCATTATAGGAGGCGGCCCATGTGGATTATCAGCGGCCATCGCATTCAAGCAAATCGGGATTGATGCACTTGTGATTGAAAAGGGAAATGTGGTCAACAGTATTTATCATTATCCAACACATCAAACCTTTTTCAGCACAAGCGAAAAGCTTGAGATCGGTGGTGTCGCTTTTATTACTGAAAACCGGAAGCCAGTTCGTATTCAGGCACTATCCTATTACAGAGAGGTGGTCAGACGAAAAAGCCTGCGTGTGCATGCGTTTGAAAAAGTAAACGCTGTAACGAAAAAAGATGGGCGTTTTACCGTCAGCACGTCAAAAGAGGACTATTCATGTGACTACGTCGTAATTGCCACTGGCTACTCTGATCATCCTAACTATATGAACGTCAAAGGGGAAGAGCTTCCTCACGTGTATCATTATTTTAAAGAAGGCCACCCATACTTTGATAAAGATGTGACGGTCATCGGGGGGAAGAACTCCAGTGTCGATGCTGCGCTAGAACTTGTGAAATGCGGAAGCAAGGTCACTGTTTTGTATAGAGGAACTGAGTATTCATCTAACATCAAACCTTGGATTTTACCAGAGTTTGAAGCCCTCGTTCGGAATGGAACCATTCGAATGGAGTTTGGCGCACAGGTCAAAGAAATCACAGAAGAAGAGGTGATCTTTACAAATCAACAAGACCAAATCGATCGTGTAAAAAGTGATTTTGTCTTTGCGATGACAGGTTATCATCCTGATCATTCTTTCTTAAAAAAAATGGGTGTAACGATTGATCAAGAATCAGGTCGGCCAGCATTTGATGAACAAACGATGGAAACAAACATAGAAGGCATCTTCATTGCAGGGGTTATAGCCGCTGGAAACAACGCCAATGAAATTTTCATTGAAAATGGAAGGTTTCATGGAGAGCTGATTGCAGAAGAAATCAACAAAAGAATCAACTAATAAAAAAGAACTGGACTTGAAGTGACCCCCTTAAGTTAGACACGGTATTTATTAGACAGCTTTCGAGGCATGAGTTCGATATTGTATCGGACTCATGCCTTTTAGTTTCGTCTTTATACGTGTGTGATTGTAGTAATCAATATATTGTTCAAGTTCTTGCTTGAAGTGTTCGATGTCCTCAAATTCTTTTAGGTATAGAAATTCAGACTTTAAGATACCGAAGAAGTTCTCGATAAC
>NZ_JBAWSW010000061.1:0-9772 GCF_037104745.1 Bacillus sp. FJAT-53060 | reverse complement strand
CTCAAAAAGCTAGCAAACTGGACATGGAAAGGACCATGTCCAGCGTAAGACAACTGATAAATTTTATCAAAATAAGTGAAAACCCCACTTTTACTTGAAGTAAAGGTGGGGTTTGTCTACGGTCTGAGACACCTTTTTCAAAAAGGTGTCTTTTTTATATTGATAGAAGAAATGTATAACTATTCAAAATGTTGTTGAGTTGAGTCAGGAGGCATTGAGAAAGTAAAATATAAGCATGAACGGAAAGGGGATGTACATATATGGGAGAACTAAAGAAGGTCACGATTATCGGGGTTCCGATGGATTTGGGTCAAATGAGAAGGGGCGTCGATATGGGGCCGAGTGCGATTCGATGTGCTGGTGTAAAAGAAAAATTGGAATCGCTTTCATTTGAAGTTGAGGATCTTGGAGATATTCCAGTTGAGCAAAGGGACGATGAGAAAGGTCTCTATACAAGTGAAAAGCTAAAAAATCTAACAGAGAATGCTGATGCGAATGAGCTTCTTGCTGAAAAGGTTGACAGTATTGTGCAGTCAGGTTCGTTTCCGCTGATTTTAGGCGGTGATCACAGCATTGCAATCGGCACACTTGCCGGTGTAGCCAAGCATTATGAAAACTTGGGTGTCATTTGGTATGATGCGCACGGTGATTTAAATACAGAAGAAACATCTCCTTCTGGAAATATTCATGGAATGCCACTTGCTGTTAGTATTGGCATTGGTCATGCTGATTTAACGAATATTGGTAGGTATTCTCCTAAAGTGAAGCCTGAAAATATCATTTTAATTGGTGCTCGTTCCTTAGATGAAGGAGAAAGGGCGTTGATTAGAGAAAAAGGCATTAAGGTGTATACAATGCATGAAATAGATCGTTTGGGGATGACCAGAGTGATGGAAGAAGCCATTGCGTATTTAAAGGAAAGAACAGATGGTGTCCACTTATCGCTTGATTTAGATGGATTAGATCCAGCGGAATGCCCTGGTGTAGGAACTCCGGTGGCGGGCGGCATTAGTTATCGTGAGAGTCACCTTGCCATGGAGCTTTTAGAGGAAGCGGGTATTTTGACTTCTGCTGAATTTGTTGAGGTGAATCCGATATTAGATGAGAAAAATAAAACAGCAGAAACAGCAGTTGCTTTAATTGGTTCTTTAATGGGTGAAAAGTTATTGTAGAGCGGGATTTGTTCCTGTTCTTTTTTATTTTGGGGAAATTTAAGGATATATTAAGGTTTTTACCGACTGATAAGCGCAACACGCTGTCAAAAATTTGTTACACTATTTTTTAGAGGAGAATGAAACCTTTTGAAAGAAGGTTCGTATACATAAAGACCGGTGAAGGCAGAGGTTGAATATACTATGGAAACAATGATTAAAAAAAGAATTAAGCAAGTGAAAAAAGGCGACCAGAACGCATTTACAGACATCGTAGACCTGTATAAAGACAAAATTTATCAGCTGTGCTACCGTATGCTTGGGAATGCACACGAAGCGGAGGATATTGCACAGGAGGCATTTATTCGTGCCTATGTGAATATTGAGAGCTTTGATGTGAATCGTAAGTTTTCCACGTGGCTGTACCGCATTGCAACCAACCTGTCCATCGACCGTATTCGCAAAAAAAAGCCGGATTATTATTTAGATGCAGAGGTGGCAGGCACAGAAGGACTGAATATGTATTCTCAAATTGCTGCTGATGGCATTTTTCCAGAGGATGAGGTGGTGTCTCTTGAATTATCGAGCACCATTCAGCAAAAAATTCTAAGACTACCAGATAAATATCGTTCGGTCATCGTATTAAAGTATATTGATGAACTCTCGTTAAAAGAAATTAGTGAGATTCTGAATATACCAATTGGTACGGTAAAAACGAGAATACACAGGGGTAGAGAGGCTCTCCGGAAACAGTTGAGAGACCTTTGAGTGAGGTGATTTTGATGAGCTGTCAGGATAAAATCGTCCAGCTTATGCATCAGTATTTAGACGGGGATATTGAGCCTGAAGATGAAAAGGAATTAAAGAGCCATCTGCAATCGTGTGAGGAGTGCCGTACTCATTTTCAACAAATTGAGAAATCCATCGCGCTAGTGCAGAGTACATCTCATATAGAAGCACCATCTGATTTCACTGCAAAGGTGATGGCAGGTCTTCCAAAGGAGAAAAAGCGTGTGTCGATTCAAAGATGGATTAAAGCTCACCCACTGATCGTGGCCGCTGCCCTCTTTGTGATATTGATGGGAGGCAGTCTGTTTACAAGCTGGAATACCGATCATAATTTCAGTGTGTCAAAGCAGCCGAATCTCGTGGTTGAAAATGATATTGTGACCGTACCTAAAGGGGAAACCGTCAAAGGTGATGTCACTGTCAAAAATGGCAAGCTGATTGTAGAAGGCAAGGTTGATGGAAATGTAACAGTCGTCAATGGGGAACAGCTGACGGCTTCTGCCGGACAAGTCACTGGTCAAATCAATGAAATTAATGAAGTGTTTGATTGGGTTTGGTTCAAATTGAAATCCACAGCACAAGACGTGATGCGGGTCATTGGGCCAGAGGAACAAAAGTAAATCATACAGTTTGAGAGCAGTCTCTAAGCTTAGGGACTGCTCTTTTTCTATACAATCGATCAGATACATGCATACTAGAAAGCCAGCCATATATGGCAACTGTTTTCCTTGAAGAAACAAAATGTGGTATAATAGCCACGCTATGTATTTATACATAGGCTCTTTTTTATAAAAAATGCATCATACGAAGAAACTTGAAAATTCTGGAGGACGAGGAAATGGCTTTAGGGGATATTCCTTTTTTGCAGTACCTCGGTAATGCTGTTGATATTCTCGTTGTTTGGTATGTGATATATAAATTAATGATGGTCATCCGCGGAACAAAAGCGGTTCAGCTTTTAAAGGGAATTGTGGTCATTGTTCTCGTCAGGATGGGAAGTGCGTATCTCGGTCTTAATACACTTCAATGGCTGATGGATCAAGCGATTACGTGGGGGTTCCTTGCGATCATTATTATTTTTCAGCCAGAGCTAAGGAGAGCGCTTGAGCAGCTTGGGCGCGGCCGTTTCTTCTCAAGAAGCGGGACACCTGTAGAGGAACAGCAGCAGAAAACGATCGAGGCAATTACAAAAGCAATCAATTATATGGCAAAACGTAGAATAGGGGCGCTACTGACGATTGAGCGCGATACTGGAATGAATGATTATATAGAGACAGGAATTCCTTTGAATGCAAAGGTCAGTTCTGAGTTGCTGATTAATATTTTCATTCCGAATACACCGCTTCATGACGGTGCTGTTATTATGAAGCGTGATGAGATTGCAGCTGCGGGTTGTTATTTACCACTGTCAGAAAGTCCTTTTATCTCTAAGGAACTCGGAACCCGTCACCGGGCGGCAGTCGGTATTAGTGAAGTGACGGACAGCTTAACAATCATCGTCTCAGAGGAGACAGGTAGCATTAGTGTTGCAAGAAATGGTGATCTCCATCGAGAATTAACAGAAGAAGCGCTTGAAGAAATGCTAATTGCTGAATTTAGTAAGAACAGCAAAGATGATTCCTCGACCAAATGGTATTGGAGGGGCAAGAAAAATGGATAAGATTATGAATAATCGCTGGGCCGTTAAGTTTCTTGCATTGGTCTTCGCTTTATTGCTGTATGGTGCAGTTAATTCAGCGCAAGCGCCCACACCGAAAAAAATCGGTGAATCCTTTTTCCCAACATCGACGACAGATGAAGCAACCTTAACTGACATTCCTGTTAAAGCGTATTATGATGACGAGAAGTATGTCGTCACTGGGGTACCGCAAACAGTCAATGTCACGATTATAGGATCAACAAGTGCTGTGAAAACAGCAAGACAAACGAAGAATTTTGAAATTTACGCAGATATGCAAAAGTTAACGACAGGCACACATAAAGTAGAGCTGAAGTCAAGAGGTGTATTAAAGGGGATCACATTAACGATTAATCCGTCTGTGACAACTGTGACGATACAAGAAAAAACCTCAGCTGAATTCCCTGTTGAAACAGAATTTTATAATCAAAATAAAATCAAAGACGGCTATTCACCTGAACAGCCTATCGTGAATCCGAAAAAGGTCACTGTCACTGGTTCAAAGGACGTGATCGACAAAATTTCTGTTATTAAAGCATTTGTAAACCTAGAGGATGTCGATCAACAAATTGAAAAACAAGCGAAGCTCACTGTGTATGATAGCAGCGGGAATGAGCTACCAGTTAAAGTGAGTCCGTCGGTTGTGGATATTACGGTCCCGATTACGAGCCCGAGCAAGAAGGTCCCGTTTAAAATTGAGCGGACGGGCAGCTTACCGGATGGGATCAGTATCTCAAGCATTGAGACAAGCCCAAGTGAGGTCACTGTCTACGGTTCTCAAAAGGTGCTAGATGCACTAGATTTTATTGATGGCGTTAAGCTGGACCTAAGCAAAATTAAAGATGATACGGAGATTGATGCCGACATTCTACTGCCAGATGGTGTGAAAAAGGTATCACCTGAAACCGTTAAGATCAAAGTGAAGGTTGCAACAGCTGAAGAAAAAAAGATCGATAATGTACCTATTTCTGTCGTGGGTCTGAGCAAGGATCTCAGCTCTGAATTTGTGAGTCCGTCTTCTGGGCGTCTTACGTTAACAGCAAAAGGATCAAAGAGTGCAATTGATAAACTAAAGGCTTCAGATATTGAAGCCTATATCAATGTGGGGGACTTAAACGAAGGAACACATGAGGTCAAAGTACAAGTGAATGGCCCTCAAAATGTGACATGGACATTATCTAGATCAAAGGTCAAAGTAAAACTTACCTCTACTGATTCAGAAGATCAGCCGGCTTCTACGAATGATCGAAAGGATCAATCATCTGATGACGATGATCATCAGGAAGAGAAGAGTAAAGAGGAATCGATGACAGCGGGTCAAAGAAGATAAAAAAGGGGACACAGCGTCCTCTTGAACGGTAAAAAAGGAGCGATTGAAACATGGGCAAGTACTTTGGAACTGATGGTGTAAGGGGTGTGGCTAATAACGAATTAACGCCAGAGCTCGCATTTAAAATTGGGAGATTTGGTGGCTATGTCCTCACGAAGGATAAAGAACGTCCAAAGGTACTCGTTGGACGAGACACACGTGTATCCGGTCATATGCTAGAAGGAGCTCTCGTTGCAGGTCTACTTTCAATAGGGGCTGAAGTGATGCGTTTAGGTGTGATCTCAACACCTGGAGTATCTTATTTAACGAAGGCAATGGATGCAGAAGCAGGTGTCATGATTTCTGCTTCTCATAACCCAGTTCAAGACAACGGAATTAAATTTTTCGGCGGGGACGGCTTTAAGCTGTCAGATGAACAGGAGAATGAAATTGAGCAGCTAATGGATCAGCCAGTCGATCAATTACCACGTCCGGTTGGAGCCGATCTTGGAACGGTGAATGATTACTTTGAAGGCGGTCAGAAATACTTGCAATTCTTGAAGCAGACAGCGGACGAGGATTTCACAGGTATTCACGTGGCGCTTGACTGTGCTCATGGTGCAACATCTTCTCTTGCGACACATTTATTTGCTGATTTAGATGCAGATGTGTCAACAATGGGAACATCACCAAACGGATTGAATATTAACGATGGCGTAGGTTCCACTCATCCAGAGGCACTTTCTGTTTTTGTAAAAGAAAAGGGTGCAGATATTGGCCTTGCGTTTGATGGTGACGGCGACCGCTTAATTGCAGTCGATGAAAAAGGTGATATCGTAGACGGCGATCAAATTATGTACATATGTGCACGTTATCTAAAGGGTGAAGGCCGATTAAAGGATGACACCGTCGTGTCAACGGTCATGAGTAACCTTGGTTTCTATAAAGCGCTTGAAAAGCAAGGCATTAAGAGCATTCAAACCGCTGTTGGTGACCGCTATGTGGTCGAGGCGATGAAAAACGACGGCTATAATGTCGGCGGCGAGCAATCAGGCCACTTGATTTTCCTTGATTACAATACGACAGGTGACGGCATGCTTTCTGCGATCATGCTTGTGAATACACTCAAAGCAACAGGAAAAACATTATCAGAGCTTGCGGCTGAAATGGAAAAGTTCCCGCAAATTCTAGTGAATGTGAAGGTATCTGATAAATATAAAGTGGAAGAAAATGAAAAAGTGAAAGCTGTGATCCAAGAGGTCGAAAAAGAGATGAACGGTGACGGCCGTATCCTTGTTCGTCCATCTGGAACAGAGCCGCTTGTACGTGTCATGGCAGAGGCGAAAACAAAAGAGCTGTGTGATGAATATGTGGCTCGCATTACGGCTGTTGTCAAAGATGAAATGGGTATTGAGTAATAGATAAAAAAGCAAATCGCAGAGCCTGCGGTTTGCTTTTTTTGAATAAGCGTCATAAGAGGAGGGATCTGTACGAATCTTATAAGAGAGGGCCATTTGCTGCTGCCTTCATACATAGGAGAGCACATCAAAGGTAGAACGTGACAAGCTTCATCGCATATAGTGTATGGAGGTCTCACTTTCTAAAATGACGGGGATCACCCGCTAAATTTGATTGACGGAGGTCAGACCTTATAGTACAATCATCCTTGTGTTACTGGATTTTTATTCTATCAGGAAAGGCAGGGTAGATGTTCAAGAACTTTTATAATGATAGCGCCCGAACTAAGCGATCGGACGACAGATGCTTAGTTGACGAGGATGGAGGTTATCGAATTTTCGGCGGATGCCTCCCGGCTGATCAAAAAAAGAGATCACAGCCGTAAGTGTTTCTTTAAACCAAAGAGGTGACTCTTTGTACAAAGGGAATACACATGATCTCCCAAAATAAACATGTAGAGAGGGACGAAGAAATGTCCCTTCTATTTTAGTAGGCTTTCTTTGTCCCTTTCACATGATCGGGAGGAAGAGAATATTTATGTGTGGAATCGTAGGTTATATTGGTCAGAATGATGCGAAGGAAATCTTATTAAAAGGTTTAGAGAAGCTTGAGTACCGCGGGTATGACTCAGCAGGTATCGCTGTGGCAAACGAAGAAGGCGTGCATGTGTTCAAAGAAAAAGGACGTATCGCTGAGCTTCGTGAAGTCGTAGATGCAAACGTGGCATCTTCAGCAGGAATCGGACATACACGCTGGGCAACACACGGTGTACCAAGCCATCTAAATGCACATCCGCATCAAAGTGCTTCTGGCCGTTTTACGCTTGTTCATAACGGTGTCATCGAGAACTATGTACAATTGACACGCGAATATTTACAAGACGTCACACTAAAAAGCGACACAGATACAGAGGTTGTTGTTCAAGTCATCGAACAATTTGTAAACAGAGGTCTTGATACAGAGGAAGCTTTCCGTCAAACGCTTCTTCAACTAAAAGGCTCTTACGCAATTGCTCTTTTCGATAACGAAAACAAAGAAACAATCTATGTGGCGAAAAACAAAAGCCCATTATTGGTTGGTTTCGGAGAAGATTTCAACGTTGTGGCTTCTGACGCAATGGCGATGCTTCAAGTAACAAACGAATATGCGGAATTAATGGATAAAGAAATGGTCATTGTCACTAAAGACGAGGTTATCATCAAAAACCTTGACGGTGATATCATGACACGTCCTTCTTATATCGCTGAGCTAGATGCAAGCGACATCGAGAAAGGCACATATCCTCACTACATGTTAAAAGAAACGGATGAGCAGCCGCTTGTGATGCGCAAAATCATCCAAGAATATCAAGACGAAAACGGCAAGCTGTCAGTCGCTGGCGATATCGCAAGCGCAGTAGCAGAAGCAGACCGCATTTACATTGTGGCTTGCGGAACGAGCTACCATGCTGGACTTGTTGGTAAACAATATATTGAAGACTGGGCGAAAGTACCTGTAGAAGTCCATGTAGCAAGTGAATTCTCTTACAACATGCCGCTTCTATCGAAAAAACCGTTGTTCATCTTCCTTTCTCAATCTGGGGAGACTGCGGACAGCCGTGCTGTACTTGTTCAAGTTAAAGAGCTTGGTCATAAAGCATTAACGATCACAAACGTACCAGGGTCAACGCTTTCTCGTGAAGCAGACTTCACATTGCTTCTACATGCAGGACCAGAAATCGCAGTGGCTTCAACAAAAGCCTACACAGCACAAATCGCTGTTCTTGCGATCCTTGCATCCGTTGCAGCTGAACTAAATGGTCAATCTCTTGACTTTGATCTTGTGAAAGAGCTTGGGATTGTAGCAAACGCAATGGAAGCTCTTGTGGATCAAAAGGATGAAATGGAACAAATCGCTCGTGACTACTTCACAGTGACACGTAACGCATTCTTTATCGGAAGAGGACTTGACTACTATGTGTGCCTTGAAGGTTCACTAAAACTAAAAGAGATCTCTTACATCCAAGCAGAAGGCTTTGCTGGCGGAGAACTGAAACACGGCACCATTGCTTTAATTGAAGAAGGCACACCGGTCATTGCCCTTGCAACCCTAGAGCACGTGAACCTCAGCATTCGCGGTAACGTTAAGGAAGTCGTTGCACGCGGAGCAAACCCATGTGTCATCTCACTAAAAGGCCTAGAAGACGAAGGCGACCGTTTCGTCCTTCCAGCTGTACACCCAGCACTTGCACCACTTGCATCTGTTGTCCCATTACAGCTGATCGCTTACTACGCAGCCCTTCACCGCGGGTGTGATGTGGATAAACCACGTAACCTTGCGAAGAGTGTGACGGTGGAGTAGGGGTTCGGTTTTAAACAAAGTCTTTAACATTGTGGATTTGAAATAAAGTTGTGATGTTTGTAAAAAAAGTCACGATGTAATACCCCTTTAGATTATAGTAGTCTAAAGGGGTGTTTTTGTGTCAAGAAGAACGAGAACATCTAAAGTTGAAAAATGGATAAAAGAAGGTTGAGGGTCTGGTACTGTTTCGGATTATTAGCCGTGGCTGAACATTCAAGATGTTTCTTCATTAGGAAGATCTACTCGATTAAAAGGCATTAAAACAAGTAGACAACATGTATTCCTATCAGGTTTGGAATGAAGAATATTATTTACTTATTTCCCATTAATTCTAAATACTTGTTTTTTTATTAAAAAATGGTAATTATTTGCATATGCAAAACATTAATTCAACCTCTAAATGAGTATTTTTAGATACAAATATTACCATAAAAAACCAATGAAGGGTACATTATGCCACTTGGTTAGAAAATAACCCTAGAAGTTTGAAAGAGTGGAGAGAAGGTATTACATCCTTTAGTGATTCTTTCCCTACTGAACCTGTTAAAAGGGCTGATTCCTTCGAGAAAGAATGGTCTGTTAGCCCCTATGGAGTTGTGGGTATGGTAGGAAATCAATGGGAATGGACGAAAAGTGAATTATACACTAAAAGACATTTTTCCCTTCCTTAGCAAATCAGTCACAACATCATAATTTTGCAATTTTAAAAGGTGGTTCATTCTTTTCATTGCCAGGATTAATTTATCCTTCATTCAGAGGTAAGGATATCCCATTTTGTAGACATAACGAGATGGGAATTAGATGTGTTAAAAACATTCCTATCCATACTTTAAGAAAAGCTATTGGTAAACCTATTACTAATAATGCAATTTATTAATTTTAATTTGGGGAGAAATTAAAAGAAGGTAATTGAATACCTTCTTTCAGACCGTAGACAAACCCCACCTTTACTTCAAGTAAAAGTGGGGTTTTCACTTATTTTGATAAAATTTATCAGTTGTCTTACGCTGGACATGGTCCTTTCCATGTCCAGTTTGCTAGCTTTTT
>NZ_JBAWSW010000060.1:0-11018 GCF_037104745.1 Bacillus sp. FJAT-53060 | reverse complement strand
TGTTTACGCTTTTTTACTTTCACACGACACTGTAAACCGTAGGTTTGCATAATACGTTGTACCGTCTTATGATTCATTTTCATTTCTTTTTGTAGTAGAGCTGTGATTTTACGATAACCGTACGTATCTTGATGTGATTTACAGAGTGATGAAATCAACTGGACTAGTTTCTGCTGCTTTGGATTCGGCTGATGATCTTGTTTTTTCCAACGATAAAATGTTGATCTTGCAAGTTCAAACATCTGACATTTGTTGTTTGAGATAACGATTTTCTGTTTTCAACTTTTCGTTCTCATCTTGATATTCAGGTCCTTTCCCATATGAATATTGTTTCCCGACTGGTTGATGAAACCGATGGTATCAACATCACGATACCATTTCATCCATGTTTTCACTTGGGTACTATTCTTAATTCCTAGCTTGTCCATGATTTCTTTTGTTGGAATCCCTATTAACTTCATTCGAACGGCCTCTTCTTTTACGCTAATCGGATAACTTACTCTTTTTTTCATACAAAAACACCTCCAAATTGTTTTCAGGTATGCTATACCCGATTTTCAACTTAAAGGTGTTTTTATTTGTCTCATATTATGGGGTCAGTCCCCTCTAAGGGGCGGTTTTTTTGTAATGGGAATGGCACGGTCATAGATTCAGATCACCACCGTATATCATATCGGAGATTCATTCCTTATAATGGAGCCTAAGCGAAAGAGCATTCGAAGGGAATCTAGGTGAACTAAAATGAAAATCAACACGTACTGTCATTGAAGAAACAATTTCAATTGATCTGCTACTCTTAGGACGGCAGGCTCTTCACACATCTCTAAATTTGTCAGCATCCCTTGAATGACAGGCTTACGAGGCTCGTCTTTTGTCAGTTCTTCTTCAATCACTTCAATGGATACAAGGGTATCATCACAAAGCATATAATCAAGCTTTAACAGTCGGATCTCTTCTTGAAGGGAAGCGGCATTCGGCGCTTCATCTTCCCAAATGGTTTGCTTAAGAATCGGCTTCGTATTAGAACGAAGAATCCCATTAACCAAATCATCAAATCGATCGAGAATAAAGGAAGAGAGCTCATCACATGATAATTGCATCTGATCTTGTAAAAGCAGTACCTGCACATACGATTGGATGATTCCTTGAATCATGACTGACAGGTCAGTTATATATGGTTCGATTTTTTGTCCATACGTGGTCAAGATGGAAATTTGGATTGCATCATTCATTTGCTTTTTCACAGTTTTAGAATACTTTTTAATCTGCTTATTTTTCGGGATAACATTCTCGCTGAGGATCAAAATGATAAAATCTTTATTCTCCGCAAAATGCTGGAACTGTTCAGCGATTTGTTTCTGAAAAATCTCTCTAGGTGCCAAATGTTGATTTTCTTTTCGAATCTTATCAATGCTTTGCATAGAAGTGTCGATATAATATTCGAACGCTCGGTTGAAAAGTTGTTCTTTTGATTTGAAATGCAAATAAAATGCGCCTTTCGATATTTCGCATTCATCTGCAATTTCCTGAATGGTCGTAGAAGAAAAACCCTTTTTAGCAAACAACTGAATGCTTGCTTTAATGATTTTTTCTTTTTTTTCGTTCATGAAATAAGGCCCCTTCAGCTTTAGAATGTTACGTCAAACGCAAGTGAAATGGTTGACGGCATTGTATATCACCGTTTATTATGATATAGAATGACCAGTCAGTCAATACATAAAGGAAAATGGAGGACATAATGAATTCGATCATCAATTTTGTACTAAAGAATAAGTTCGCTGTATGGCTCATGACGATTATCGTAACAGTTGCTGGTCTATATGCCGGATTGAATATGAAACAAGAATCAATCCCGAATATTAACACGCCAATCATTACGGTTTCTACAATGTATCCTGGCGCAACACCGGATGAAGTATCAGATAAGGTGACCGATCCAATCGAGAAGTCTATTCAAAACCTTAATGGGGTCAATGTGGTCAAATCCAATTCTTTCGAGAACGCTTCATCGATTCAAGTCGAATACGATTACAACAAAGACATGGATGAAGCAAAGAAGGAAGTTGAAGATGCCATTAGCAATATCAATTTTCCTGAAAATGCAGAAAAACCAAAAATCGCACGCTTTAGTATCAATGCGATTCCAATCTTAGCACTCAGTGTCTCTGGAGACAAAGAATCATTAGAAGACCTCACAAAAAAAGTCGAAGATGTCCTTGTTCCTTCACTTGAAGGATTAGATGGCGTATCTTCTGTAGAAGCTTCAGGGCAGCAAATCAAAGAAGTAGAATTTTCTTTTAAACAAAAGAAATTGAAAGAATACGGTTTAGATGAAGAAACAGTCCAAAACATGATCAAAGCCTCTGATGTGAATGTACCATTAGGTTTGTACACATTCGGGAACAAGCAAAAATCAGTGGTAGTGGACGGTAATATTTTAAGCGTTAAAGATTTGAAAAATATGCGAATTCCTATCACACCAAGTACAAGCGGCAGTACGGGAAGCGCTGGAGCTGGAGCATCTTCTAGCGGCCCAGGAAATGCAGGTGCTGAGCAGCAGGCTGGAAGTCTAAGTCAGCAGCAAGCAGGTGGAAGTTCTGCAAGTCAATCTGTAGAATTGCCGACAATCAAGCTTTCTGACATTGCGGATATTAAAGTCGTCAAGGATGCAGAATCAATTTCTAGAACAAATGGGAAAGACAGTATCGGTCTGCAAATTGTGAAAGGCTCTGATGCCAACACAGTGAGTGTGGCAGAAGAAGTCACAAAAGAGCTTGAGAAGTTCAAGAAAGATAACAAAGGAATCAAAGTAAGTACCACATATGATCAAGCAGAACCGATTAAAGAGTCTGTCAGCACAATGCTAAATAAGGCGATCATCGGGGCGATCTTTGCGATCATTATTATTCTATTGTTCCTTAGAGATATCAAATCAACATTAATCTCGGTTATTTCAATTCCGTTATCTCTGTTGATCGCTGTTTTAATCTTAAATCAGCTGGATATCACATTGAATATCATGACACTTGGTGCGATGACCGTGGCCATCGGCCGTGTTGTCGATGACTCCATTGTGGTCATAGAAAACATCTATCGACGAATGGCATTAAAGAATGAACCATTAAAAGGCAAAGCACTCGTCAGAGAAGCCACAAAAGAAATGTTTATCCCTATCATGTCTTCGACGATTGTCACAATTGCGGTGTTCTTACCGTTAGCACTTGTAGGTGGAATGATTGGTGAACTGTTCATCCCATTTGCATTAACCATTGTGTTTGCTTTACTTGCTTCACTGCTTGTAGCCATTACGATTGTTCCAATGATGGCACACAGTCTGTTTAAAAAGAACCTGTATGGAAAAGCGAAAAAGGTAAAAGAACATAAACCAAGCAAGCTGGCCATCGGTTATAGACGTGTACTCAATTGGACACTCAACCATAAATGGATTACATCAGGAATTGCAATTCTTATGTTAGTTGGAAGCTTATTCTTAGCCCCACTTGTCGGTGTCAGCTTCTTACCACAGGAATCAGAAAAAACGGCGATGGTGACATACACACCTGAACCTGGACAAACGAGAGAACAAGCAATAGATGAAACGAAAAAAGCAGAAGAATACTTAATGAAACGTGACCATGTCAACACGGTTCAATATTCACTAGGTTCTTCAAATGCCTTAACAGCAAGTGTAGGCGGGAACTCGAACGGTGCACTATTCTTCGTACAATTTGATGATGATACACCGAATTTTGATAAAGAAAAAGATCGAGTGGTCAAAGCACTGCAAGACAAAGCGTCTAAAGGGGAATGGAAATCACAAGACTTCTCATCTGCTGGTGCAAGCAATACAGTGACGTACTATGTGTACGGTGACAAAGCAAGTGATATTGAAGGCACAGTAAAAGATGTCGAAACCATTTTAAAAGATGAGAAAAACCTAAAAAACGTCAGCACAAGTTTATCTGAGAAATACGATGAATATACGTTTAATGCAGATCAAGAAAAGCTGGCGAAGCTAGGGCTAACAGCTTCACAAATCGCACAGGCGATTGCTCCTCAAAATAGTGAAACAACATTGACGAAAGTAACAGAGGACGGCAAAGAACTTGATGTGAAGCTTCAAACGGAAAAAAATGAATATAAGAGCAAAAAAGATCTAGAGAATAAAAAAATCACAACACCAACAGGTCAAGAAGTTCGAATTGGTGATGTTGTTGATGTGAAAAATGGCACGACAGCAAATACTGTGACCAAACGTGATGGGAAAATCTACGCAGAAGTGTCTGGTGATATGACAACAGACGACGTAACAAGTGTGACGAAAAATGTTCAGAAGAAAGTCGATGAGCTTGATCTGAAATCTGGCGTAACGATTGACACAGGCGGCGTGAGTGCGGATATTCAAGAATCCTTTACGCAGCTAGGCCTTGCGATGCTTGCAGCGATTGCTATTGTGTATCTCGTTCTTGTCATCACATTTGGCGGAGGTCTGGCACCATTTGCGATTCTCTTCTCACTGCCGTTTACGATTATTGGCGCACTCGTTGGGTTGTTTGTAGCGAAAGAAACCATCAGCTTAAACGCCATGATTGGGTTGCTTATGCTGATCGGAATTGTTGTGACAAATGCCATTGTCTTGATTGACCGAGTGATTCATAAAGAACAAGAAGGGCTATCAACAAGAGAAGCTTTACTTGAAGCAGGAACAACAAGATTACGTCCAATCTTAATGACTGCACTTGCAACGATTGGTGCACTACTGCCACTTGCATTAGGCTTTGAAGGTGGAAGCCAGATCGTATCAAAAGGACTTGGTGTCACTGTAATTGGTGGATTAACAAGTTCGACACTTCTCACATTGGTGATCGTGCCAATTGTGTATGAAATCTTAAGTAAAATTAGACGTAAGAAGAAGTACGTAGAGGAAGAGTAAGAGGAAGCCCCGCTCATTGGCGGGGTTTTTTATTTGAAATCTGACAAACAGCTCTTCTCATAAGCTCTTCAAATGCTTGGAAAAATGCATCCCGATCGACATGGTCGATCACTTGAATTGATTTTCCATCTGGATGCTCTTCGGTGCGTCCTTGCTTTGGTGATTCGGTGTAAACGATCGCACTCATTTCCTTTAAATGAGTAAATGAGGAGGAAGCAAGAGTAATCGTTGTGAGCACATCCCATAAGTAATAAGTTGAGTTGGTCTCGTGATGAATGAGCGGCGGACAAAAGGCATAGCACTGTCCAATAAAATCAATTCCGATGTGAGAACGGAGGGAGGCCCAGCGCTGGCGCACATCAAGTGTAAGAGGGACTTGATTCGTGCTTTCAAGTGCGACCATTTCAATGGGAAAACGCTCCTGAAAGACCGTGCTGACAGCATAAGGATCCCAAAACGCATTCCACTCTGCTGTTCCATCATGCTCGGGTTCTTCGACATTGCCTTTTTCAAGGAATGTGCCGCCCATCCACACTAGTTTCTCAATTTTATTTGAGATGGAGGGATCTTCTTCTAAGGCGCGTGCAAGGTCTGTGAGCGGACCTGTAAAGAGCAGGGTGACAGGTTCTGTTGACTTTTTAACTGTTTCAATCAGATGTAGATGTGAAGGAAGCTTGGATACTTTCGTATCAACAGCGCCTTTTTCATTTAAAATCGGAAGTGCATCGACATAAAAGGCATGCATGCGCCATTCCTTTGGAAATGGATTGACACCTCTAGAATTGGAAGCAGCGACTTCAATCTCATAAGGACTAAATCGATCAATGATTTTTTGAGACGCACTCAGTGCAGGCTCTAAATAACAATCAGCAGGAATCACAGACATTCCAATGATTTTTAGATGCTCCATTTGAAGAAGCAGAAATAAGGAGACGAGGTCATCAACACCGCCGTCATGGTTGAAATAGATAGGCTTTTTCATCGCATACCATCCTTTTCAGCGTTTTCTTTTATCTTATCAGAATGATTTCTTGCTTAGGGAGATGCGCCATGAGATTTCAAATATTAGGTGGGTGTTCTGTTGCCATTTTCAAAACTCATAGTATAATTAAAGGTTGTTAGTGGTGAAAATAGATTGCATAATGAATATAGGATGATGATGAAATGAAACGTGCTCGAATTATATACAATCCGACATCTGGGCGTGAACTCTTCAAGAAGAATTTACCGCAGGTTTTGCAAAAATTTGAACAAGCTGGCTATGAAACATCTTGTCATGCGACGACATGTGCAGGAGATGCGACACAAGCAGCAGAAAAAGCCGCACAGAGAGAATTTGATTTAATTGTAGCAGCAGGTGGAGACGGTACGATCAATGAAGTCGTCAATGGACTAGCGCCGCTTGAAAAAAGACCAAAATTAGGAATCATTCCAGTTGGAACGACAAATGACTTCGCAAGAGCACTTGGCATTCCAAGAGAAGATATTTTAAAAGCGACAGATGCCATTATTGATGGTGTAGCGAAGCCGCTTGATATCGGTAAAGTCAATGGACATTATTTTATTAATATTGCTGGCGGCGGCCGGTTAACAGAGCTGACTTATGAGGTGCCTAGTAAGCTGAAGACAATGCTTGGACAGCTTGCTTATTATTTGAAAGGCATGGAGATGCTTCCTTCCATCCGCCCGACAGAAGTCGAAATTGAATATGACGGCAAATTGTTTCATGGAGAAATCATGCTGTTTCTTGTTTCACTAACAAACTCAGTAGGTGGCTTTGAAAAGCTAGCACCAGATTCCATTTTAGATGATGGAATGTTTGACTTGATTATTTTAAAGAAGGTCAATCTGGCAGAAGCCATTCGAGTGGTCAGCCTTGCTCTTCGAGGCGAGCATATTCATGATAACAATGTCATCTACGCAAAAGCGAATCGCGTCAAAGTAGATGTAAAAGATAAAATGCAATTGAATTTAGATGGCGAATACGGCGGCATGCTGCCAGGTGAATTTGAAAACCTGTATCGTCATATTGAATTTATTGTGCCAAAAGCAACAGCTGAAAAAATAGGGTGAAGACTGAACTTGGTTCCTGATGGCGACCAAGTTTTTCTTTGCAAATGAGGTGATAAAATTGGTGAAAAAGAAACCGCCTGTTCAAAAAAATGAATACTACAATGTAACCTTCGAAGACTTAACGCACGAAGGTGCAGGAGTAGCGAAAATCGAGGGTTTCCCTGTGTTTGTACCGAATGCCCTTCCAGATGAACAAGGGAAAATCAAAGTCACACGTGTGAAAAAAGGATTTGCTTTTGGACGACTCATGGAGCTGACAAAGGAAAGTCAGCACAGGCAAGATGCGCCATGTCCCATTTACAAGCAGTGCGGCGGCTGCCAAATTCAGCATATGAGCTATGAAGGCCAGTTGCAATTTAAACAGAAACAAGTAAAGGACGTATTGGAGCGAATCGGCAAGCTTGATATGAGCCGTGTAAAAGTTCATCCTGTACTCGGCATGGAAGACCCTTGGAATTACCGAAACAAAGCACAAGTTCCAGTTGGTGAACGGGAAGGCGGATTTGTTGCAGGGTTTTATCAGCAGCGTACCCATGAAATCATCGATATGGAAAAATGTTTGATTCAGCAATCAGAAAATGACGAAGTGGTACAGGCAGTAAAAGACATATGCAATGCGTTTGGCATTAAAGCATATAACGAAGAGCGGCATAAAGGCTGGCTTCGTCATGTAATGGTTCGCTACGGTATCGCAACAGGTGAAATGATGGTTGTTTTTGTCACAAGAACAGCTGATTTTCCGGATAAGCAGCAGGTGATTGAGCAAATTATAGCACGCTTTGCACACGTTCGGTCAATTGTGCAAAATGTGAATTCAAAGAAAACAAATGTCATTTTCGGAGACGAAACGACCGTTTTATGGGGAGAAGAATACATTTATGACACCATTGGCGACATCAAATTCGCCATTTCAGCTCGCTCGTTTTATCAAGTGAACCCTGCCCAAACAAAGGTGCTTTATGACAAAGCCCTTGAATATGCAGAGCTGCAAGGCGAAGAAACCGTCATGGATGCTTACTGCGGAATCGGTACGATATCCTTATTTCTTGCACAAAAAGCAGGCAAAGTATATGGCGTGGAAATTGTGCCAGAAGCGATTGAAGATGCAAAACGAAACGCTGCCTTAAACGGGATTAACAATGTCGAATTCGCTGTCGGCGAAGCAGAAACCGTCATACCGAATTGGTACAAAGAAGGCATCAAAGCAGACACCCTAGTCGTCGATCCACCAAGAAAGGGCTGTGACGAAGCGTTGCTTGACACAATGTTAAAAATGAAACCAAACCGTGTCGTTTACGTATCCTGTAACCCCGGGACGCTTGCTCGTGATTTACGTATTCTTGAAGATGGTGGATATGTGACAGAGGAAGTACAGCCTGTGGATATGTTTCCGCATACAAGTCATGTGGAGTGCGTGGTGTCTTTATCCCTTAAATAATAAGGGTTTAAGTGCCGCCGAATCCTATTTGACCACATTTTGACCACTTAACCTTCAGATTTCATTTAATCACTGAATTTTTTCGCTGTTCTAGCTTTAATTTTTGGTGTTACGTGGGCGTAAATATCACCAGTCATTTTAATAGTTTCATATACTCATCTTTCCTATAATTCTTTCACTTTCACACACATTATAGGAACAGGTAATTAAAAAATATCAAAAGGATTTAGAAGGGAAACAAAAATGTATAAATGTTACACTCCTTAGGTTTTTTGCTTTTGTACGTCAAAATAAATAACTTATTAGATAGTCGGAGACAAAGAACGTATCTATTTTTCGTGGAATTATAAAGGTAACTGCTTATTTGTTTATAGAGGTTTAAACTAGATAAATTGGAATTTTGTCTCAGAAAGTTATTTGATATAAAAGTGGGTACAATTTTAAGTATTTATAAAAGTAAAATATTTTTAGGAACTTTCCTTTCTGTAGGTGGGGTACAAAGGTATTTAAAGAAATTACTTAAAGATTAAAAATGGGATACTCTTTCTAAGGATGACTATTTTTTTACTAGGCACTGGGTACCATAAAGGAATAGTAATTAGGAGCAGCTCTTATTTAATTGGCTATTTATTGAGGTAAAGTAGGATGCTTTTTGTTGAAGTAATTGGTAAATATGTTATAGTAAAGTAAATCAATTTTCTATAGGGAGTTATTAAATATGAGACTG
Source organism: Bacillus sp. FJAT-53060 (assembly GCF_037104745.1). Classification (NCBI taxonomy): domain Bacteria; kingdom Bacillati; phylum Bacillota; class Bacilli; order Caryophanales; family Bacillaceae; genus Bacillus; species Bacillus sp. FJAT-53060. The sequence goes on along the minus strand of NZ_JBAWSW010000060.1, from coordinate 1,847 downwards.
AAAGAACATGAAACATAACAACTTTATACGTTCGTAAGAGGCCCACCAAATATTTTAATCATTAAAACTGCAAAATTATTATTGGAGGGATTATTATGAATGAAAAACAATTTTTTTCATTTATAAAACAAGCAGATGAACCTTTTGTTGGATGGGATTTCTCATTTATATCTGAAACTGGAAGAATGAAAAGTGAGTTGCTTTCATGGTCATATTTTAGTATAGCTACTTCTCTTGTTCAAAGTGCAAAATCAATGCTAGATATGGGAACAGGTGGTGGAGAGTTTTTATCAAAATTAAGACCTTTTCCAACATCAGTTTATGCTACAGAAGGTTACATTCCTAATGTACCTATCGCAGAAGAACGATTAACACCTTTAGGAGTTAAGGTCGTTCAAATTGATAATGATGAAATTCTTCCGTTTGATACTGGAAAATTTGACCTTATCATAAATCAACATGAGTCATTTTCATCTAAAGAGGTGAGAAGAATTATCTCGAAAGAAGGTATTTTTCTAACTCAACAAGTCGGTGGACTCGATTGCATAGAGATTAATGAAAATCTAAGGGTACCAATAAATGAGGAATTTATTGATTGGAACTTAAAACGAGCTTTAAAAGAAATACAGGAGAATAATTTTGAGGTTTTGAAAAGTGCTGAAGAGTTCCCTATTCAAAGATTTTATGATATTGGAGCATTGGTCTATTATCTTAAAGCAATTCCTTGGCAAGTGCCAGGTTTTGAAATAAGTAAATTCAAGGATGAATTATACACCATTCATAAAACCATTGAACAAAAGGGTTATTTTGACGTAAAACAACACCGATTTATTATTTTAGCTAAAGCAATTTAGTTGGAAATGGAGCCTTCTATATATTTGAAGGCTCCATCCTAATTCTGAACTAATGCCACTCCTGTATGCACTGTCAATTCCTCGCATGTGGAGTGTGTGGCGTTGCTACAAAGAGAAACTATATAGAAATCCTTAGTTTTAAACACTTTCACAAACATTTCGTGTTGTGGAGAAGGTGAAAAAACTAGAAATAAAGTAATGAAAAACTACATTACCGTTTCAGTAGTAATTGATCTGGGGTGTGGGAACAAAAACATTGTAAGGCGCTCAAATAAAATGAACGTCAGTATGAATTGATTTTAGAGAAAGATAGAGACTAGATGATTGTAGAATAAAAAAGGTTTATTTATCTAAAAACCCTACCTGTTCTCATTGAAGAACAAGTAGTATGTTTAATAATACTACATCGATAACACATTTAGTTTTTGATATATACTGTTTAGCCAACTTCTGTTGAAAACGACTTTCAACAATCGAAAAAAATATTGTACCTATTAGAAACAAATCAATGTATGCCGAAAATATTATAATAAAGTGGGATATAAAGACAATTCTGTTTTTTTATGAAAAGATTCTTTATTTCAAGAGGGGAGACTGTCTTTATGAAATTTAAGTCAGTAGCAACCGTATTAATTATTATAAGTGTGTTAGGTGCTTTTAGTTATGTTTCGTCAAACGAGACTCATAATGAAGCCCAACGAGGACATACATCAAGTATCGGTTATTTTGCTTAAACAAAAAAATCCCCCCAATGAAGTGCACCCCAAATATTAGACACAGTCTAACATTTGGAGGTGCTTTTCTTTGGCTAAATTTACAATTGAAGATAAAATCAAAGCGGTAAAACGATACCTCATTGACCGTGGGAGCTTGCTTAGAATTGCAAAACAGATTGGCGTGAACAAAAGTATACTTCAATATTGGGTCAGAAAGTATCAATATCATGGCGAAAAAGCTTTTTCAAAGTCATATACAAATTATCCAGTCCGATAT
>NZ_JBAWSW010000059.1:0-11359 GCF_037104745.1 Bacillus sp. FJAT-53060 | reverse complement strand
GATTGACGTTTCCTTATCAACTTCCTTTCCAATTCGTTGTACTTTTTTAAAACTTCATTCTGTTGACTCAGATAACGATTTTCTGCCTGCAGTCTCTCTAATTCGGAAGAGTACTCGGGACCCTTTCCATAGATATATTGTTTTCCAACAGGCTGTTCGAACCTGTGTGTATCCCCAGCCTTATGCCACCTCACCCATGTCTGAACCTGCGTCTTATTCTTGATATTCAATTCCTGCATGATCTCTTTCATAGGTACACCTGCCAATCTCATTTCTACAGCCTTCTGTTTGACTTCAACTGGATAACTCACTCTTGTCCCCATAGAAAAAACACCTCCATGTTTTATTTCGGATCACAACGGTCCGTTTTCAAACTTGAAGGTGTTTTTTATTTGTCTCATCTTAGGGGTCAGTCCCTCATTTAGATTCGGGCGTTTTTTTGATATAGCGTCTGTATAAATATTCAAGTGCATACCCAAGCAGTGTACCTAAAAGAAGTGAAATCCCTAATAAGCTGTTTGCTACTCCTTTAAATCCACCTACAATCCACAAGCAGTACACAATTTGAATGATTGAAACGATAGATATGATCAGTAGTAATCTTTCAGGATGATTTCGTGATTTAGAAATATATCGAAGAAAAGCGAACGCAATCGCTGTCATAAACATGAGACCAATGGTTAGAAAAGCAAAAAAATCTAGTCCAGACATATCATCGCTCCTTTCTCATTGATGAGGAAATCCCCTCTCTTGATCGGGAGGGGAACTTGTTTAATAAACCGATGTCTGCTCGTCGATGCCTTCAAGAATTTGTTTGATTCTTTGGAGGAATCTGCCGCATACAAGACCATCAAGTACTCTGTGATCTAATGAGAGACAAAGGTTCACCATATCTCTTGCTGCAATCATTCCACCTACAATCATTGGCCGCTTCACAATCGATTCTACTTGTAAAATGGCCGCTTGCGGATAATTAATGATCCCCATTGATTGAACGGAACCAAATGATCCCGTGTTGTTTACGGTGAAGGTGCCGCCTTCCATGTCACTTTGCTTTAGCGTTTCTTGTCTCACCTTGGAAGCAAGTTCATGAATTTCTTTGGCGATGCCCTTAATGGTCTTTTCATCAGCATCCTTAATGACTGGAACAAAAAGAGCGTCATCTGTTGCGACAGCAATCGAGACATTGATCGCTTTCTTTTGAACAATTTTATCTCCTGCCCACATGCTGTTCATTTCAGGGAATTCCTTTAATGCTTGAGCCACTGCTTTGACAAAGAATGCAAAGAACGTTAAATTAAAGCCTTCATTTGCTTTAAATTGATCTTTTAACTGATTCCTTCTCGTCACAAGGTTTGTTACATCGACTTCCATCATCGTCCATGCATGAGGAATTTCATGTTTGCTTCTAAGCATATTTGCTGCAATCGCCTGTCTAATCGGCGTGACTGGCAACTCGACATCACCGGGCATTGAAGAGATGGATGGAGCCGTTTTTGCTTTTGATGGCTGCGCTGGCTCCGTTTGAACCGCACCTTCACTGACAGGTGCTGCCTTCTTTTTTGCGCCTCCATTTTCGATGAGCTGAAGCAAGTCTTTTCTTGTGATTCGACCTCCTGCTCCCGTTCCTTGGACAGTCGCTAAATCAATTCCATGCTCATCTGCTAAACGAAGGACTGCTGGAGAATATCGTTTCTTTTGACTTTGATCTGCATTTGTTTGATCAAGAGCGGGTGCTTCGTTTTGCTCAGGTGCCGATTCTTCTCCTTTTACACTCTGCTGCACATTACCTTCTACTTCAATTTCACAAAAAACTTCTCCTACTTGAAGTGTATCGCCTTCCTCAGCAGATAGATTTGTGATGATTCCAGTAAAAGATGATGGGACCTCTGCGTTCACTTTATCCGTCATCACTTCCGCAATGGGATCGTATTTGTTCACATGATCTCCAGGTGAAACGAGCCATTTGCTAATAGTTCCTTCTGTTACACTTTCACCTAGCTGAGGCATTTTCATTTGTTCAATTGCCACTTGAAACCCTCCTCTTTCTTAAAACGCTGCTAGCTCTCTCATTCCAGATTCTACCTTTTCCGGGTTGACCATGAAGAATTTCTCCATCGTCGGTGCATAAGGCATTGCCGGAATGTCAAGGCCTGCTAAACGTTTAATTGGTGCATCTAAATCAAATAAGCAATGCTCCGAAATGATCGCCGCAACTTCACTCATGATGCTACCTTCTTTTGTATCTTCCGTTAAAAGGAGAACTTTCCCTGTTTTTGATGCCGCTTCAATAATCGCGTCTTGATCAAGCGGGTAAACTGTTCGTAAATCGAGAATATGAGCGGATATTCCGTCCTTTGCAAGACGTTCTGCTGCTTGCAGAGCAAAATGAACACATAGGCCATATGTAATGACCGTGATATCATCGCCTTCACGTTTTATATCTGCTTTTCCAATTGGGAGTGTATAATCCTTTTCAGGCACTTCTCCTTTAATGAGACGGTATGCACGTTTGTGTTCAAAGAACAATACAGGATCTGGATCACGCACTGCGGCCTTTAATAAACCTTTTACATCATAAGGTGTAGAAGGCATCACAATCTTTAAGCCCGGCTGATTGGCAAAAATCGCTTCGACCGATTGTGAATGATAAAGTGCCCCATGCACACCGCCGCCATAAGGTGCGCGGATGACCATTGGACAGCTCCAATCATTATTGGAGCGGTATCTAATTTTTGCAGCCTCTGAAATGATTTGGTTCACAGCAGGCATAATGAAATCCGCAAATTGCATCTCTGCAATCGGGCGCATTCCATACATCGCAGCCCCGATACCCACACCAGCAATTGCTGATTCTGCAAGTGGAGTATCCATGACACGCGCTTCTCCAAATTGCGTATAAAGACCCGCTGTCGCTTTAAATACGCCGCCTTTTTTCCCGACATCCTCTCCGAGCACAAACACTTTTGGATCTCGCTCCATTTCTTCTTTCATCGCCAGTGTAATGGCGTCTATATATGACATAACAGGCATTTTTCTTCCCCCTTACTCCGCATACACGTAACGAAGTGCGCTTTCTGCTTCGGCATAAGCTGCGTTTTCCGCTTCATCAGTGGCTTCGTTTACGATTTGCATAATTTCTTTTGTCATCTCTTCTTTCATTTCAGAAGTCATGACATTTCCTTCGATTAAGTACGTTTCAAACTGAATGAGCGGATCTTTCTTTCTCGCTTCTAGGACTTCTTCCTTTTCTCGATAGCTAGAATCATCGTCATCACTTGAATGGGCAGTTAAACGGTAAGAAATAGTCTCGATCAAGGTTGGGCCTTCGCCTCTTGCTGCGCGGTCTCTCGCTTCTTTGACAGCTGCATACACTTTAAGCGGGTCATTTCCATCTACGGTGACGCCAGGCATTCCGTAACCAATTGCACGATCAGAAATACGTTCACATGCCACTTGTTTATCATACGGGACAGAAATTGCGTACTTATTGTTTTCACACATAAAAATAACAGGCAGCTTATGCACAGCAGCAAAGTTGGCTCCTTCGTGGAAATCGCCTTGGTTTGAAGATCCTTCACCGAACGTGACAAAGCTGACAAAGTTTTTCTGCTCAAGACGTCCAGCAAGTGCGATCCCAACCGCATGAGGAACCTGCGTTGTGACAGGCGATGACCCGGTCACAATTCGGTTTGATTTTTGACCAAAGTGACCTGGCATCTGTCTTCCCCCTGAGTTCGGATCGTCTTTTTTCGCAAAACCAGACATCATTAAATCTTTCGCTGTCATCCCAAAAGCCAGAACAACCCCCATATCACGGTAATAAGGTAAGACATAATCCTCTTCTCTATTTAAAGCAAAGGCAGCACCAACTTGCTGCGCTTCCTGCCCTTGACAAGAAATCACGAACGGAATTTTACCAGAACGGTTTAAAAGCCACATCCGTTCATCGATTTTCCTTGCAAGAAGCATTGTCTTGTATATGTCAATTGCTTGTTCATCTGATAATCCTAATTCCTGATGACGCATGTTACTCATCATGTTTCCCTCCTTGATTAAAAATGGATTGCCTTTCCATCAACAGCAAGTGCTGCCTCGCCAATCGCCTCTGCCAAGGTTGGATGCGGGTGAATCGTTTGCCCTACTTCCCACGGAGTTGCATCAAGTACTTTGGCTAATCCAGCTTCAGATATCATATCTGTTACATGAGGACCAATCATATGAATCCCTAAAATATCAGCTGTTTTTTGATCGGCAATGATTTTGACAAATCCATCAGATTCCCCAAACACAAGCGCTTTTCCAATGGCCATGAATGGAAATTTCCCAATCTTGACTTCGTAGCCTTGCTCTTTTGCCTCCTGTTCAGTAAGTCCAACACTAGCGGTTTCTGGGTGAGAGTAAACACATTTAGACACGAGTGTTTCATCGAGCGGCTTCGGTTCTTTTTCGGCGATATGTTCCACGGCAATCATGCCTTCGTGTGAAGCCACATGTGCCAATTGAAGCCCGCCAATCACATCTCCTACCGCATAAATATGCGATTCTTTCGTTTGATAATGTTCATTCACGACAATCCCCTGCTTTTCTATTTGGATGTCAGTGTTTTCAAGCCCTATGCCTTCCACATTTGGTACACGACCAACCGAGAGAAGTAGTTTTTCCGCTTCAAACGACTGAATGTCTCCATCCTTTTCGGCTTGAATCGTGACGAGATTCTCATGCTTTTCTACTGTATCTGGCAGTACTTTCGCATTTGTAACGAAGGTGATGCCTTTTTTCGATAAAAGATTCTCCATTTCCTTGGAAATATCTTGATCTTCTGTTGGTAATATGCGATTCGCAAACTCGATGACTGTGACTTTCACGCCAAAGTCGTTCAGCATGGATGCCCACTCGATCCCAATCACACCCCCGCCGACAATCAGCATCGACTGTGGGAGTTCTTGCAGTTCAAGTGCATCATCTGATGTAAGGATATGCGTTCCATTTGATTCAAGTCCAGGCAGCACGCGCGGCCTTGATCCTGTGGCAATGATAACCTGCTTTGGAATAAGCATTTCATTTTCATCCCCATTCGCCATTTCTACCGAGATGGTTCCTGGCATCGGCGAAAAGATAGAAGGCCCCAGTATACGGCCAATTCCTTCGTATACATCAATTTTCCCTTGTTTCATAAGATGTTTGACGCCGCCAGCTAGTTTTTCTACAATATCTGTTTTTCTTTTTTGCACATTGGAAAATTGTAAGGAAATGCCACTTATTTCAACGCCAAAATCAGCAGCACGTTTCACCGTTTGATATACATCTGCACTTCTAAGCAACGCTTTAGACGGAATACAGCCTTTATGAAGACATGTTCCCCCAAGCTTTGATTTTTCTACGACTGCTGTTTTCAATCCAAGCTGTGAAGCACGGATGGCCGCTACATAGCCGCCTGTACCTCCACCAAGAATGACGAGGTCATATTCAGTTGCCATCACTTGTCACTCCTTTCTTCGTCCTTTGTCATTTGGGTATTCTTTCGGTGATTCATCTTCTTTTAAAATACGAAGCGCACCTTCTGCTAAGGATTGCAATTCATTTTCACCTGGATACACGACAACATCTGAAATCCAGTCAATGTACCCTCTAATACTTGAAGTAATTTGTTTGCTGTACGCAAGGCCGCCTGTTAACACAATGATGTCAACTGCTCCTTTTAAGACAGCACTAGCCGAACCGATTTCCTTTGCGATTTGATAGCACATCGCTTCATAAATAAGCGCTGCACGCTCATCGCCCGCTTCAATCATGCCCTCTACTTTAACAGCGTCTGTAGTGCCGAGATAGCCCGCAAGACCACCTTCGCCAATAATGCGCTTGAGCATCTCCTCTTGTGTATATTCACCAGAAAAGCAGAGGTTGACGAGGTCCCCTGTTGGAAGTGTTCCCGCCCGCTCTGGGCTAAATGGACCTTCGCCATGTAGACCGTTATTGACATCAATGACCTTTCCTTTTTCATGTACACCAATTGTGATGCCGCCACCCATATGCGTAATGATCATGTTCAAATCTTCGTAGCGCTTCCCAAAAGTAGCGGCTGTTTTCCTTGCGACCGCTTTTTGATTTAATGCATGAAAAATGCTTTTTCGTTCAATGGTTGGCATCCCTGAAATGCGAGCAATTGGCTTTAGTTCATCCACCACAACTGGATCCACAATAAAAGCTGGGATATTCAGGCCGAGCGCAATTTCTCTTGCAATGATACCGCCTAAGTTCGATGCATGCTGCCCAGCATATCCTTCTTTTAGGTCCTTGACCATTTGCTCATTTACCTCATATGTACCTCCTTCAATCGGTCGAAGAAGACCACCCCGAGCACAAACTGCGTCAAACTTTGAGATATTCATTCCCTGTTCATGAAGCGTTATAAGAATTGATTCTTTACGAAATGAAAATTGATCAATGATATGAGGAAACTGCTTTAATTCCTCATTTGTATGTCTCAGTGTCGTTTCAAAGATGGATCGTTCGTTATGAAACACACCGATTTTTGTTGAAGTAGAGCCAGGATTAATCGTGAGAATACGCCATTCTTTTATTAGCAAAAACAAAACCTCCGTTTCAACTCATTCTTCAAATTAGCGACGACTTAAAATATGTTGTCCATTTTGCAAGAATTGACTTCTAGATTTACGCATTTTTTCAATTCGCTCTTCAGCCAATCGATCTGCCGCTTTATTGGTTGGAATGGCGTCACGGTTTGAGATTTCGATGACACGCTCAATATTTAGGTAAATACCTTCGACTTTTTTCATTGCACGATCAGCATTATAGCCGTACAGCTCATCAGCAACGTTAATCACACCACCAGCATTAATCACATAATCAGGCGCATACACAATGCCCATTTCATGAATAAGATCCCCGTGATGGGTTTCTCTTAGCTGGTTATTCGCTGCACCAGCAATGACTTTTGCTTTTAATTTCGGAATCGTCAGATCGTTAATGGTTGCACCAAGTGCACACGGCGCATAAATATCACATTCTTGCTCATAAATATCATCAGGGTCTACAGCTTTTGCGCCAAAGGCTTCTACAGCTCGCTGAACAGAGTCTTTGTTGATGTCTGTAACAATTAGCTGTGCTCCTTCTTCGTACAGATGTTTACAAAGATTGTAGGCCACATTTCCTACACCTTGTACGGCAACCGTTTTTCCTTCTAATGAATCCGTCCCAAATGCCGCTTTTGCAGCTGCTTTCATCCCTTTATATACACCGTAGGCTGTGACAGGAGATGGGTTTCCAGAAGAACCAAATGCAGGAGAGATCCCTGTGACAAAGTCTGTTTCTTCATGGATGAGATCCATATCTTCTACAGTTGTTCCCACATCTTCAGCTGTGATATAACGACCATTCAGACCTTGAATGTAACGTCCAAACGCACGGAACATTTCTTCATTTTTGTCTTTTCTTGGATCGCCGATGATCACCGTTTTCCCGCCGCCAAGGTTAAGCCCTGCTGCCGCATTTTTATAGGTCATTCCTCTTGCAAGACGCAAAGCATCTTCGATGGCTGCTTCTTCATTTTCATACGTCCACATTCTTGTTCCGCCCAGTGCGGGTCCAAGTGTCGTATCATGAATGGCAATAATGGCTTTTAAGCCAGACTGCTCATCATGACAAAATACAAGCTGTTCATAATCGTATTGTTTCATATATTTAAAAAGCTCCATTGTGTATTCCTCCTATTGCTTCCGCTTCATTTGATGTACAGATGGCAAGTGCAATTGAATAGAGCTTACTTTCGGCTGAATCAGACCGGCTTGTTAAAGCAATCGGCGCCTTCGCTCCTGCCACCACAGCCCCCACCTTTGCATGTGCAAAGTAAATGAGAGATTTATATAAGATGTTGCCTGCTTCAATTGTTGGCACAAGCAAAATATCTGCATGGCCAGCCACATCACTCGTAATATTTTTATGAGAAGCCGCCGTTTGAGAAATAGCATTATCTAAAGCAAGTGGTCCATCAATGAGGCAGCCTGTTATTTGACCTCTTCTGTTCATTTGCGCAAGACTTGCAGCGGCCAGCGTTGAATCCATTGCTGGGTTCACTACCTCTACCGCAGATAAAACCGCTACCTTTGGCATGTCGTTTCCAACAGCATGTGCTACTTGAACAGAATTGCTCGTAATTTCTTTCAGCATATTTAAATCCGGCGAAATGTTCATGGCAGAATCCGTTACATAGATAAAACGATCGAAGCCCGGTACTTCAAATGCTGCGACATGTGATAAGACACTCGCTGTTCGGAGTCCATACTCTTTATTCAGTACAGCTTTTAAAAGCACCGCTGTAGGAACATGGCCCTTCATCAAAATATCTGCATGGTTCTCACTGACTGCCTGCACGGCAATTTTGGCAGATTCTTTGGGTGAATCAGAATGAATAATGTCTATCCAGTCTTCATTGATCTCATGCTGTTTGACTAGCTCCTTTAGGTTGCGCTTATTCCCAACCAGCAGGAAGCGAGCCACCTTTCGTTCAATTGCCATATTAATGGCATGAAGCACTTCTTCGTCTTCTGCATGAGCCACAGCTGCTGTTTTATTCTGGAGCTGTGAGGCTTTGATAATCAAATCGTCAAGCTTCATACTTGCCCACCTTTCCTTGTGCTCGGTCATTTTTTATATGCAAGTTCCGTGCCAGCTTGAAACGCATGTGAAATAACCATTTTTGATGAACCCATGCAAGCCTTTGCAGGTAACGCGCATTTTATTGCATGCTATCTTTTGCAAGGTGATATTTATCCATTTTATAGTAAAGGTTACGAATGCTAATCCCTAAGGTTTTCGCTGTTTTGGTACGATTGAATTGATGCTTTTCAAGGGTTTTTTTGATCAGCTGCGCTTCAAATGCTTCAACGGCATCCGAAAGCGTCTCACCCTCAAATTGAATTTCAGCAAGTTCCTGCTGCTCTTTTACTTCATGTTGTTCCGACTCCATAAACGCAATATGCCCTTCATCGATCCATTCTTCTTGGGGATTTAAAAAGATCATCGCACGTCCAAGCACATTTTCAAGTTCTCTCACATTGCCTGGCCAGCTATATGATCGTAGTCTATTCAGTGCATGTTCTGTTAAACCACTGACATTCCGTCCATAATCTAAATTGATCTTCTGAATAAGACGTTTGCTTAATGAATCAATATCTTCAAGACGCTGCCTAAGCGGCGGGATAGATATCGGGTATCTGTTCATTCGATAATATAAGTCCTCTCTGAACTTCCCTTCCGCCATTGCTTTTTCGATATTGACATTTGTCGCTGTGATTACACGGACATCCACAGGCATGGCTTTTGTTCCGCCCACTCTCACAATTTCTTTCTCTTGCATAACGCGAAGTAATTTCGCTTGTGTACTTGGCGTCATTTCACCAATTTCGTCTAAAAAGATGCTGCCATGATTCGCTTCTTCAAACAGCCCTTTTTTCCCACCGCGCCTTGCACCAGAAAACGCCCCTTCCTCGTAGCCGAAAAGCTCTGACTCTAAAAGGGTCTCTGATAAGGCCGCACAATTCACCCGAACAAAGCGGTTATATTTCCGGTCACTTTCATTGTGAATGGCGTGCGCAAACAGCTCTTTACCAGTACCTGATTCTCCGCGGAGTAAAATGGTTGCTGGCGTTTTTGCGCCTAGCTTTGCCTGCTCAAGTGCCACAAGCATTTGTTCACTTTCCCCAACAATGTCTTCAAACGTGTACTTTGCCTCAAGTGTACGGATGAGCTGTCTCGCTTTATTTAATTCATTCGTCAGTGATTGAATTTCTGATACGTCGTGAATGACGCCGACACTGCCTTTTAGGATGCCGTCAACAATCACTGGCGCTACGTTGACGATCACATCTTTTTTGTTTGGTCCAACCTTCATTCTGACGCCTCGAACAGGTCTTCTTGTTTCGAGTACCTTCAAGTGCATGCTTTCCCCTTCGGAAATATCTTCACCTGCTGGTTTACCAACAACCTCTTTGTCCGTTAAACCAGTCATTTTCGTATAAGCACGGTTAATCAAAATGCCTTTTCCTTGCTCATCCACAACCGATATGGCTTCATCTGATGATTGAATGATGGCCTCAAGCATTGTTCGCACTTCTTTGAGGTTCGTCACTTCCTCCGCAAGCTCAACCGCATCTGTAATATCTTTAAAGATGGATAAAGCGCCTAGCATTCTCCCTGCATCATCAATAATCGGCAGACGCGTAGAGACAATTTGTATTTGCTGATTTAAAAATTGTTTTTGGTTAAATTCTGGCTCTCTTGATCTTAAAATATCGGGAAGTTTTGTGTTTGGAATCACTTCTCGAATGTGTCGACCGATCGCATCTTTTTGAGAACGTCCGACCATTTTTGCAGCCGATCGATTAAATAGAACCACTTCTTCATCCATATTAATAAAAATCATGCCATCATTCGTTGCATTAAAAATGCGGTCATGTTTATAGGTTTGTTCTTTCAATATTTGAATCAGCTGTTGTTTCTCAGCCATTAATTCCGATATGACATATGCCATCGAACTCGGAACAATGACAGTATGCTCTGGTTTTTCTTCCATCAGTTCCTTGAGTACAGCAGGACTTCCTGTCGTTTCAATGATGATATCAATGTCATCTTTTATGTTTTCTTTCCAATTTGTCGTCGTATCAATTCCATTCTTTTTCGCTTCTACCATCCCCGGTGCCCCAAGATCAAGGTCGGCGATCGCAATGATTTGAATCATATTTGTTTTCAGCAATGTTTCAAGCAATGCTGATCCACCCTGTCCTGCACCGACAATCAAGACTCTCTGCATCCCGTTACCCCTTTATATGAAAAAAATTGCACACTATATTTTTCCGTTGCAAAAAATTGCACAACTCTTATATTACCACGTTTTCCTTTCTTGACAAAATATTTTTTGAATTAGACAATGAAAGTAAATGACGTTTAAGGGGACATTTAATGAAGAGAATACTTGCATTAGTAATTATTTTAATACCTGGCGCCTTTGCAGCACTTGGGATTAAACTGCTACGTGATACAGTTTTCGGCATCATCATTGCACCATTTCCATTTTTATGGCTACAAGGAATTGCAGGGTTGTTATTTTTAGGGGTAGGTCTTTACGTTGTAGCTGGATTTATTTTATACAGAGACCGTAAACGAAATAAAGTGGCCGCTCGCTTTAAGCAAAAATAAAAAAAGACCTGCTGGGTGGTCTTATCCCTGTCAAGTAGACAATTATAAAAAGCCTAACCTGCCAGTGTGTGACGGTATTCTACCGGAGCACACTGGTTTAATTTTTTCTGGAATCGATCGTGATTATAGAATTGAATGTAAT